>WFRQ01000479.1 GCA_015486425.1 Deltaproteobacteria bacterium
GCCCTTCTTAACATTGATTCAGCCCTGAACAGGGTAAAGCAGCAGCTTAAGAAGATGCAGCCCGGCCAGTGTATTGAGATACTCTCGTACAAGAGAAACCGGGGAGTAAGCATAACCCTTCTGAAGGATGGCACACTTCATGTGCGCGAACGCGGCTACGAGGAGCAGGAGTGGGAGCTGGAGCAGCAGGGGCTGTCCAGACTGCTCAAATCTGTCATGAAACGTGAGTTTCCCCGCAGCCGAAAGCTTCGCGTTTACCGACTCGATTCCCCTGAGCAGACAGAACGGAAGAAAAAAATCCTGTAGTGGCTATGGCGACGGGCAGGCATCAGGTTACCGTCTATATAGCCAAGCCTTTATCATGCCCCCTAACCCAGGCCCAGAACTGCCCGTGTGGCAGGGCCGCATATCCCGTCTGGCTCAAGCCCTGACTTTTCCTGAAATTTTTTCACGGCATCTCTGGTCACCGGTCCGAATATACCATCAACCTTTTCGAGCGCTATCCCATGCTCCTTCAAAGCCTCCTGGAGTTTTTTTACATCATCACCCTCCATGTACGGGGCCCTGAGTTTCAGAAGACGGGGTGTGTCATCTGGAGAATCCGCTCTGGCTGACGGGGCAAACATGAGCATATGCTTATCAATCATTACGCCGCGCACCACAAATGGCAGCTCAAGGGCCCAGTTCTGAGTGGTAATTATCTGCCTGAAGCTGTCCATGCGATATACGGTTTTGTGGAGCAGCGGGTTGGAATGACTGGCAAGCCAGTTGCGCCTTGTCATAACGTATTCTGCTACCCAGTTGGTTTCTCCTATGTCCTCAAGCGGACCTGCCTCCTGGTCTGTAAGCTTCTTCACCCTGCGCCATGAACCATGAATAAAGCTGTCATAAACAACGGAAACGCCAAGCTCGCACTTGATGCCGCAGGCCTGCGCTGTGTTGAAGGCAGGATTCCAGTAAATGCGGTCAAAAAAACCGTCCTGCACCTGCTGCATTACAGGATCGTTGCCTGCCTCGCGGAGGATATGGCGGAATCTCAAGTCATTGTCAAGGGATAGATCAATATCTTCCAGCCGCTGCAGAAAGCCAGAAAGTTCAGAGGCATATTCTGCACCTGAGGCACTGCAGTATGCCTTGATCAAAAGGTAAAGGTTGCCGCTTGCAAGGGTGGTCTGAGACCTTCCGTAGGTCAGGTGACCAGTGTCTCCATGGAGCAGTGTGACCCTGCTGTAATCACCGTAGGGTGTACCGGTTTCAAAGATGTTTACAATGGCCTGCGCTGCCTTTTTCTTGATTTCCTTCATGATCACACCTCCTGTGATGCTATCTGCCTCTGCGACGGTTGGTGTCCTGACCCAGCGGGGGGTTAAAATATCCAAATTTCAGCCTGGGAAAACGTTTTTTCAGTATTTTTACCATGCCCTGAACCCCTGCACGCATACCTGAGTACTCATAACCTATTGAATCAAGGTACCAGTCAGGGTCTATGTTGTGGTTACGAAGTTGTATGAGGTCAAGGCCTGTCTGTTCTATAACCTCGGAGAGCCTGTCTATTTCAGCCATTTCATCAGTGAGTCCCGGAAGCACGAACAGATTAAGTGACACGTACCTGCCTGCCTCCTTCATTATCCGCCAGGATTCCAGTACATCACTGTAACTGTAACCCTTTGGCCTGTAGTAGGCAGTATAATACTTCTCTCTGATACTGTTCATGCTTATGCGCATGGAGTCAAGCCCTGCATCAACAAGTTTTATGACAGCATCCGGCCTGCTGGCATTGGAATTGAGATTAACAGTGCCACGGCTTACCCTGCTCCTTATGAGGCGCACTGAATTCTCCAGCACTTCATCCTGCATGAGGGGTTCGCCCTCGCATCCCTGACCGAAACTTACCACGGCCCTTTTTGCCCTTTTAAGATGCGGCACAGCCACGCCTGCCACCTCGCGGGGAGTGGGCACAAAGGTGATGCGGTCCTGTGTCGCAGGAGGTCCATCTTCAGGTTGAAGGGACAGGCAGCCAAGACAGCGCGCGTTGCAGACCGGAGAGGTGGGGAGAGGGGCCTCATAACGATTAAGGAAGAGATTTTTTGCAGCCGGACACCCGTATGTAAGGCTGCACCGGCCAAGGTGCTGGATAAGCCTGTTGTCTCTATCCCGCTTCAGACGTTTGAGGGTGTTACGCCTGATAAGGTCCAGGTCAAATTGACGGAAATCCTGCCTGGTATCAGGATCACTCCTGAAACCGGCCACATAGAACCTGCCGTTCCACCACCCCACAGCCGTGTATGCAAAGAGCGGCAGGGGCCGTTCAGGCATCTCTTCACGATAAAATGCAGTGCTTGCAGTCTGGGTATAGGCAGGAGAGATAAACGCCGCCACAGCCTGCACTGCCTTGCCTCCTCCGCCCGGGTCCTGGTCAACAACAACCATCTCGTCAACGTCCTGGTCCCAGCCCACGGGCATTGTACCAGGAAGCACGAACAGTTCACTGCCTTCAGGAAGGGGGATAAGGTCCTTCAGCTCCACAGGATGAAAAAGGCGACCGCTTCGCCCTGCCATGCCAAGATCAGGCAGGTCATATATTTCGCCTGATTCATCAGCATATACCATGGACGGCATCTGTTGGGGGTGTTTCATGTTCTACTGTGAGGCCATGCCGGACATTTCAGCCGCAAAAGGCCACGGTGGTGGAAGTCTCTGAGGGGCCTTTGCTGTTCTGCCTTCATTTTTCCGCCCCATTCGCTCAGGACGCAAAAGATGACGTCTGCTTACAGCAGGCCGGGATTAATTCAAGGCAAACTGTAACTGCTCACCCCCCTCTAAGGATCACGTATCTGCTCAGAGGGCGCTGCATATGCAAGGCAGAGGGGGCGAAGTTGAGAGCCCCGGACAACGAAGCAGATGCGGTACCCCCTGAGCAGATACGGCAAACTAAAAAAGCCCTTACCGTATGGCAAGGGCTTCAACTTCAGAATTCTGCTATAGACTCAGAAAACTCGATTAGACACAACCAGTCGGCTTGGGAAGTCCGGCCATCTTACAGGCACCCTTACCAGGTCCTGACGGGAACAGCTCGTAGATCTTCTTCAGCGGATAACCGGTAGTCTTGGAAAGAATACGTACCATGGGAGCGATACCGTTCTTCTTGAAGTAGTCCTGAAGAACGTTAATAATCTTCCAGTGGTCATCAGTCATCTCAGGGATTCCTTCAACTTCTTTGACGTACTCTACCCAGTTGTCGTCCCATTCTTCCATTCCCTTGAGAAGGAAGCCGTCCTCGTCGACCTCATAAGTCTTACCATTGTACTCAAAAGCTGCCATATTGCCCTCCTTTAGGATTATTCACTAAGTTGTCCGTCCGTTTGCACGGACTCGTAAATTCACATGAGTCTTTACTATAGGAAAATTTCTTTGTCAAGCAATGAAAAGAACTTTTCCAACATGGTAAAAACCACTTTTTCTCATATCAAAACAAACCATTAGCACTGATTATGAGCCAAAAAGCACATAATTTTTGAATCACCATTCAGTTTTTACATGACAGGGCATCATTGATTCACTCTGCCATGCCGCTTCTTATCTCCCTGACATGTTCCTGTGCCCAATCAAGCCCTGGATCAAGCTCAAGGGCCATGTCATACCACTTGAGGGCAGGACCGAGCATACCGAGTTTTCTGAGATTGCTGCCTATGTTGGCATAATCTATGGCAGAACCGGGATCTATCTCTATGGCAGCCTCAAAGCACTCTATGGCCCTGTAATATTCCCCCTGGGAGTAGTAGCAGAAACCGAGCTGATTGTGTATCTCCTTGAGACCGGGATTGATCTTTCTCGCAGCAACAAGCTCTGTTATTGCTTCATCCACATGGCCCAGGAGCCTTTTGCATACACCGAGATGACACCTTATACTTGCCTCCTCATGGCCTGGGTCAAGCTCAAGGGCCCTTGCATATAACTCTGCGGCACCTGCGGCATCGCCTGCCTCTTCATAACACCGGGCCAGGAAAAATGCAGTCTCAAACCTGTGCGGGAAACGCTCCTGAAGCAGCGAAAGAGAGGATACCGCCAGTTCAGGCGAAAAGGCAAAGGCAGACGCCGCCACCCTGGTGCAGTGATAGACAGGGTCAAGGTCTGAGGTGCGGTCTCTGAACTGATTGCCAGGAATTATTGCATATACAGCCGGAACACCAAGCACAGGATGAGTAATATCAAGAAGGTAAACCCCGAGCCCTGCCCTCTCAAGCCCTCTGCACATATTTCGTATCTCATCAAGGAAGTTTGAAGACGCACATGAAGGAAGCGCGTCCACAGGCACAACCTTTTCAGGCCTGAGTATGTAGGTCATCTCGTCCAGGCTGTCAAACTTGGGAAGACCGCTTTCAAGATAACGCCCCTCTGTATCAAAATCACCTGCAAGCTGGGCAACCTCGGTAAGTGCCCTTATCACAGCCCGCTGAGGGTCAGGAGAGGTGCCTGCCGTATAGACTATTTCACTCCTGTGGGGAAACGTGGAAGGATCCCAGGCAACAGCCCCCACTGTGGCTACCCCTGTATCAAGGGAAAAATCCTTCAGGACAACTTTTATCCCAAGCCGGGTAAATCTTTCAAGCAGGTCCCTGGCAGCCTGATCCGTAAGGGAATCAGGGTCGATTTCAGGCGTGGAGAGGCGATCCCTGCTGATAACAGAGCAGACATGGCGCTCAACCACCTCGGAGACAGCCTGAACAGCGGCCTCCTCAAGGGAATTCCCGGCAGCAGACCCATTGTACTCGTTGATTGGCCAGAACCAGGAAAAGGGCACCATCAGGGGAAAAGATGCAGGGGTATCTGCAGCAGGCACAATGCCCTGAGCCCACTCAAGAGGAAGCCCTGTAATAAGATCATCAACCAGTTCAAGCCCTCGCCTGTCTGAAAAAACATGCGCCATATGATCAAAGGGCATTGGCTCTCCTGCTCTATCAGGGCCTGCCCTGAGTTCCGAGGCGCCGCACCGGACAAACTGGAAATTGTCACGGAACCAGAAGATACTGAAACGCTCAACAAGCTCCATGACAGCGCTTGCCTCTGCCTGGGCTGCAGTAATGCCCTTTCCCATCTGTTTATACGTTCCGGTGAGACACGCGGCCTGTGGCGTATATCTGCTCACATAAACAGGGATGCCAAGACGGCCCCTGTCTATACGTTCAGTCTCCTGGAGCACAGGTATATCTAAGCGGGCAAGCCTGTCCTTCACCCATTCAAGGGTCTCATCAGGAGAACGCACCTTATCATATCTGGCCCCTGATTCCTTGTAACTGTCCTTCAGCACCGAAGTCATCAGGCCACCGGATCGTAATGGGAGAAGACCATTGAGAATGTCCCCCTGCCCTGTGTAATTGAGCGCAGGGCTGTGGAATAGCCAAACATGCGGGAGAGCGGGGCTACTGCAATAACCGCCTGCACAGGCCCCCTGGGCTTTATCTCTTCCACCCTGCCATTTCTGCTGTTGATATCTCCTATTACCTCGCCCATGAACTCCTCTGGCACAAGCACCTCTATCTTCATCATTGGCTCAAGGAGAATCGGATCCGCTGCCTCACACGCGCGGTTAAGGGCCACAGCCGCCGCGGCCCTGAAGGCAATATCACTTGACTGGCCTTCAAAAAATTCCACTTTATCAAGGGTCACGGAAACATCTATCATTGGATACCCCTGCAGCACTCCACTCTCAAGACCCTGGTTCAGCGCCTGAATAATAAGCTCCTCATATCCCTCAGGGAGTTCCTCAGGGTCTATGCTGCTTTTAACGCTGTTTCCCTGGCCTCGCTCCGCAGGGCTCACAGTCACGGTGAGGCCTGCCACGTGGCGGCTGCCTCCAATCTCCCTGTCAAACTTCTCGCTGGCAGTGGCAGTGCTCTGAACTGTCTCACGGTATACCACCTGTGGTTTTCCTACACTGACCGGCGCATTGAACTCTCGAAGAAGCCTGTGGACAAGGACATCAAGGTGCAGTTCCCCCATGCCTGAAATAATTGTCTGGCCTGTCTCATCGTTGAATTTGACAACAAAGGTGGGGTCCTCCTCGGAGAGCTTGGCAAGGGCTGCTTCTATCTTCTCCTGGTCTCCTGTGGTTTTTGGTTCCACTGCAACGGAAATTACAGGCTCGTAAGCGTTAATTGGCTCAAGCAGGATGGGATGAGCTGCATCACACAGGGTATCACCTGTGACACTGTGCTTCAGCCCCATAACAGCCACAATTTCACCTGCCCCTGCCTCCTTGACTCTCTCTCGCTTGTTGGCATGCATCTGCAAAATCCTGGCAGCCTTCTCCTTCTTCTGCTGCACGGCATTCCAGACCTCATCTCCCGCCTTCATTTTACCTGAATAAATACGCACATAGGTCATCTTCCTGCCCTGGTCCATCTGGACCTTGAAGGCAAGGGCCGCAAGAGGCACATTGTCCTTTGGCTCCCTCTCCTCAATCTCACCGGTTTTGGGATTCTCTCCCTTTATCGGGGGTATATCAGCAGGGCTTGGAAGGTAACGGCCTATTGCATCAAGCACAGGCTGGACCCCCTTGTTCTTCAGGGCGGAACCGCAGAATATCGGTACTGCCTTAAGGTCAATACAGGCGCGCCTCGCCGCGTTGTGAATCTCCTTTGGCTCAATATCCTCTCCCTCAAGGTACTTTTCCATAATGGCATCATCCACGTCTGCCAGGGTCTCCAGCATCTGGTCCCTTGCGGCATCAGCCTCTTCCTGCATCTCTTCGGGAATATCAAGATACTGATATTCCACCCCCTCAGTGGCGTCATCCCACATTATGAACTTCTGCTTCACAAGGTCGATTACCCCCTTGAACTGGTCTTCAGCCCCCACAGGGATGTTCATTACAAGAGGATTAACACCAAGGCGGCCCTGCAACTGCTCCACAGTTCCCTGGAAATCAGCCCCGAGACGGTCCATCTTGTTCACAAAGGCCATCTTGGGCACACGGTAGCTGTCTGCCTGGTGCCAGACTGTCTCTGACTGGGGTTCCACGCCTCCAACGGCACAGAAAACTCCCACAGCGCCGTCAAGTACCCGCAGAGAACGCTCAACCTCCATGGTAAAGTCCACATGGCCGGGAGTATCAATGATATGAATTTCCCTGCCCTGCCATACGCAGGTTGTAACAGCCGATGTTATGGTGATGCCCCGCTCCTGTTCCTCCGGCATCCAGTCCATGGTGGCCTGACCATCATGCACCTCGCCTATCTTGTGGGTCTTGCCTGTGTAATAAAGTATGCGCTCTGTAAGGGTTGTCTTGCCAGCGTCAATATGGGCAATGATCCCAATATTACGGATTTTCGATATCCTGTTTCCTGAAGCCATTTTTACATACTGCCCGGCCTGACGGGGGCAGTCTCCATTTTATAAGGTTGAGCGTTTCAAAATTTAACTGACTGCATCGTACCATTGATGAAAAGAAACGCCGAATAGTTACACCGAATTATTGACAAATCTTCCGAACATTCTTTTAGTGTGCGAAGGAAAATAACAAAAAGCAAAGGGCTTAACAAGCTGGGTCCTGAATTTCCCCGAATCTGAACACTCATTGGCGCAGATGCCCGGCATCCACAGGAAGGGAGACGTACCATGCAATCAGGCAATACCATAATGACAAAAAAGGAGATGGACCGCGCCCTTACACGCATGGCTCACGAGATAATCGAACGTAACAAGGGTGTGGAAAATCTTGGTCTCATAGGCATCCGCACAGGGGGCATGCCGCTTGCCTACAGACTGCAGAAAAAAATAGAGGCCATTGAGAACAGCAAACCTCCTGTTGGGGTTCTGGACATAACCCTGTACCGTGATGACTGGAGCACTCTGAGCCAGCATCCCATAATCGGCAAGACCGAGATCCCGTTTGCCATTGATGACATGACAGTGGTACTTGTTGACGACGTGCTCTATACAGGGCGTACCATACGGGCTGCCCTTGATGCCATAACTGACTTTGGACGGCCCAGAAGCATACAGCTTGCCGTACTGGTTGACCGGGGCCGCAGGGAGCTTCCAATACAGCCTGATTTTACCGGCCTTGCCTTCAAGACCTCATCTACTGAACATGTAAATGTCTTTCTTGAAGAAACAGACGGAAGAGATGAGGTGGTTATTGATAAAAATTCGTAAACAGGCTGGGAGCATTCCCTGTTTGTCCCGCCTTTTCTATTATTGTGGAGGCTGTGTGGCTTTTTGAGGCTTGTTCTGCGAGAAACCCTGCATGGAACGTTTGAAAGACCTCATAATAACAGTTTCAGAACCAGTCTCAAAAAGTTACATAGCCGCAGCACGTTATGATATTGGGACAAACGGAGAACGCTCCCAACAGGCTTTTGACTGAATCACAACCAACCTGATTTTTTGCTGGTTCCCAAACTCCAGTTTGGGAACCATGAACCGGAAGCTCCTGCTTCCTCAACACAGGAGGAGAGAGCATGACTGCTCCGCTTGGCATAACAATGGGATGCCCGGCTGGCGTGGGGCCTGAGATTATTGTAAAGGCGCTTGCACACCACAGGGCCGGAGGAAGCATGCCTTTTGTTGTACTTGGAGACAAGGCCATGCTGAAACGCGCCTGCAAATCCACAGGCCTTGACCACATGGCAGAGCGCATCCGAAAGTGGTCTCCAGGCATGGAGCCTGAGCCAGGCGCAATCAATGTCATGCCGGTTACTGACTTGTCGGAAAGACAGGTACCATGGGGCAGAGTTACAGAGACAACGGGCCAGGCAGCCTATGCCTGTATCAACGAGGCCATTACGCTCTGCATGGAACATAAACTCGCAGGCATGGTCACTGCCCCCATAAACAAAGAGGGTTTAAGGCTGGCAGGTGTTGAATTCCCCGGACATACAGAAATACTGGCTCACCGTACAGGTACTGCCAGATATGCAATGATGCTTGCCGGGCCAAGGCTCCGCGTTACCCTTGTAACCATTCACTGCGCCCTTAAAGAGGTTGCCCCTTCCCTTACCACGGAAAAAATTCTTGAGCTTATAAACACCACCCACAAGGCCCTTACAGACCTGTTCCGCATTGAAAGCCCCAGACTGGCCGTAGCCGCGCTGAACCCCCATGCAGGAGAGGGAGGCATGTTCGGAGACGAGGAGAGCCGGATTATTGCACCTGCAGTGGTACAGGCCAGTGCGACAGGGATTGAGGTTTCAGGCCCCTGGCCCCCGGATACGGTGTTCCACGCCGCATGGAACGGCAGTTATGATGCTGTGGTCTGCATGTACCATGACCAGGGACTCATACCATTCAAACTGGTACACTTTGACGATGGGGTAAATATCACCCTGGGCCTTCCCATAATACGCACCTCTGTTGATCACGGCACAGCCTATGACATTGCAGGAACCGGCAGGGCCAGTGCCTCCAGCATGAAGGCTGCCATGGACATGGCTGCCATGTTTGCACAGAATACCCTGCCCCCCCAATTGATGCCACATGACAGAGCATATCATTGAAATAAGAGACCTGGTAAAGAAATTCGGAGACCGGGAGGTGGTAAGCGGCCTTGACCTGTGTGTCAACCAGGGGGAATGCATGGGCCTTCTTGGCCCTAACGGCGCAGGCAAGACCACAACCATCCACATGCTTCTCGGCCTTGCCATTCCTACATCAGGCCGTATCTCCATATTCGGAATGCCGCTTAAGGAAAATCTCAGGAAGATAAAGATGCGAACCGGCGTGGTCCCCCAGGCAGACAGCCTTGACCCTGACCTCACGGTGCTTGAAAATCTTGTTGTTTACGCAGGATACTTTGGAATTCGCAAAAAAACAGCGATAAACAGGGCAGAGGAGCTACTGGAATTCTTTGCACTCAAAAGCCGCAGCAATGAGATAATCCAGAATCTCTCAGGTGGCCAGAGGAGACGGCTTCTCCTTGCAAGGGCACTGATAAACGCCCCTGATCTCCTTATACTTGATGAACCTACTGTGGGGCTGGACCCCCAGGCCCGCATTCTGATATGGGAGCGGCTTGCCGTTCTGAGACGTCAGGGCACCACAATGCTGCTCACAAGCCACTACATGGA
>WFRQ01000480.1 GCA_015486425.1 Deltaproteobacteria bacterium
AGAATTTGAAATCTGCACAGCGGCTTGGTGGACCTTGAAAGATATGCACGGATCCTTGCCCTTCTTCGTCATTCCTTGTCTGGGGACAAACTGGGAATGCTCCCGAGGGGAAGATGTTTGGATGGGTAATCAGGTGTTGTTTAGGAATAAAATAGGGGCTGTGCTATTCAAACCACAGCCCCTTGAAATATTCTGGCGGGGCCGACGAGACTCGAACTCGCGACCTCTGGCGTGACAGGCCAGCGTTCTAACCGGACTGAACTACGACCCCGCTTCTTACTATTTTATTTTGGTAGGCGGAACAGGGCTTGAACCTGTGACCCCCGGCTTGTAAGGCCGGTGCTCTCCCAACTGAGCTATCCGCCCCAAAAAGTGGAGCATTGATTAACATGTCTTTTGGACAGTGTCAATATAAACTTTTGTGTTGCTCCATTCAGCCTGCACAATACATGAGACAATGACAGTGTGAGCTGAAATCTGCTATATTTTGAATTTGAAATTCAGCTACTTGAGTGTGCATATCTGATGTGTCAAACATGCATACTTATGACATTCTGTGTTTCAGTGCAGTATGTCGCCTATCCGTCCCAGCCTGGGTCTGAAGTGCTTTGCATCCCAGCTCCAGTAGATCATGAATGCATATCCCTTTACATCCTTAAGAGGCACAAAACCCCAGAACCTGCTGTCATAACTCTGATCCCTGTTATCACCCATTACAAACAGACTGTCCGGAGGGACTGTTACAGGCCCCATGTTATCCCTGGGTTGTACTGAGGCAGGAATTATGCGGGGGTCTGTGTGCTGGGCAGTGGGCGGGTCAGGGACCAGTTTGCCGTTTACATACACCTTCTTGTTTTTTACTTCTACGGTATCACCGGCAATGCCCACCACCCGTTTGATAAAGTCCTTGTCCCTGTCAAGCGGGTAGATAAAAACCACGATGTCTCCCCGCTCAGGCTGTTCCATACTGACCCACGTTTCCCTGGTAATGGGATTTTTGACACCATAGATAAACTTGTTTACCAGTATGTGGTCGCCTATGAGCAGGGTTTTGATCATGGAGCCAGACGGAATTTTGAATGCCTGTACAACAAATGTCCTTATAATAAGGGCAAGGACAAGCGCAATAAGGATGGCCTGGGTGTATTCCCAGAATACTGACTGCCATGACCGGGGTTGATTCTCTGCGTTGCCAGGAGAGGGTTCAGGAGTGTTTGTTTTTTGAGAAAAGTTCATTGGGGTAGATTAATCCTTCATTTTTTTAATGGCAAGGGGAGGCTGCAGAAAAGAGCCCACAGTGACATCCCTATGCTATCCATATGCTATCCATGTGGCCTCAGGCCTTGAGTACCGTGAGAAATGCTTCCTGGGGTATTTCTACATTACCTACCTGCTTCATTCGTTTCTTACCCTCTTTCTGTTTTTCAAGCAGTTTTCTCTTTCGGGTTATATCTCCTCCGTAGCATTTTGCTGTAACGTCCTTTCTGAGCGGAGGAATTCTCTCTCTTGCAATGACCTTTGCACCTATGGCTGCCTGAATGACCACTTCAAACATCTGCCTCGGTATTACCTTGCGCAGGCGTCCCGCCAGGTCGCGGCCCCGGTAATATGCCTTGTCACGGTGCACAATAACTGACAGGGCATCAACCGGCTGTTTGTTGATGAGAATGTCCAGTTTTACCAGGTCCGCAGCCCTGTGCTCTATAAACTCATAATCTATGGAGGCATAGCCACGGCTCACTGACTTCAGCCGGTCATAAAAATCAAGAACAATCTCATTAAAGGGAATTTCATACTTCAGCAGCACCCTGTCCTGGGTAAGATACTGCATCTCTATCTGCTTGCCGCGTTTTTCATCACAAAGCCCCATAACCGCACCAACATAATTTTTGGGCAGATATATTTCCATCTCCACGAATGGCTCTGCGATTTCCCTTATTTTACCTGGATCAGGAAGTTGAGCCGGATTGTGAATGTGAATCACCTCACCGCTGGTAAGGGTCACCCTGTATGAAACTGCAGGAGCTGTGCTTATGAGTTTCAACTGGTATTCGCGTTCAAGCCTTTCCTGCACTATTTCTAAGTGAAGCAGACCAAGAAAGCCGCATCTGAAGCCGAATCCAAGCGCTATGGAGCTTTCGGGTTCGTAGGAAAAAGCCGGGTCATTAAGCCACAGTTTTTCCACAGCTTCCTTGAGCTGGTCATACTGGGCGGAATCAACAGGATAAAGACCGCAGAATACCATTGCCTTTACGGGTTTGAAGCCAGGGAGTGCCTGCTGAGCGGGTTTTTTTTCATGGGTTATGGTATCGCCTATCTGGGTGTCACGAACTGTCTTGATGGCTGCCACCATGAAGCCTACTTCCCCGGGATTGAGTTCCTGTACCTGTACAGGGTCAGGCAGAAAAACGCCAAGGCCGGTCACTTCATAAC
>WFRQ01000481.1 GCA_015486425.1 Deltaproteobacteria bacterium
GAGCTCTCCGAGGTGACCTTTTGCGTAACTTCAAATATGGCAGCTACCAGTTCCTCGTGAATTTTTCGGTGTTCTGCAACCATGTCTTCAGGACATCCCGCCTGGTCCATTGCCATTTCCTCATCCATGAAATGCTCTTCAGCGTATGAGACCAGATTGTTCAGTATCCTGTATGGAATATCCTGGCCCTGTCTCTCTCCATGTTTCAGGGCGTCATAAAATGTATTGACAATGTGAACAAGCTTTTTATGCTGATTGTCAATATATGCATAACCTACACTGTAGGAATTGTTCCATTCTATATGGGTCAGTTTTTTCATGATATTTCAAACCTGTTGATGCAGGATATTCTTCCCTGACATGGATAAAATGAAAGGCATGGTAAAATCACAATATGATTACGTCCAGCAGCGGCACTGAGGAACATTCTCAACCAGACATTTCCGTCATAGTGCCTGTATATAATGAGTCGGCTGTTTTGCCGCTTCTCATAAAAAAGACAGTTGAGGCCATAAGGCCCACAGGCAGGAGCTTTGAAATCATCATTGTTGACGATGGCAGCAGTGATGAAACAGCAGCTATCCTTGAGGAGCAGAGCCGCATGCTTTCAGAGGTTCGCGCCGTGATATTCAGGCGCAACTTTGGCCAGTCTGCTGCCATGACCGCGGGTTTTGACTATGCCAGGGGCCGGATAGTGGTTTCAATGGATGGGGACCTTCAGAATGATCCTGCGGATATCCCACTGCTTGTTCAAAAACTTGAGGAAGGTTTTGACGTGGTGAGCGGCTGGCGAAAGGATCGCAAGGACACCTTTTTCTCCCGCAAACTCCCATCTGTAATTGCAAACTGGATAATCGGGAGAAGCACCGGGGTAAGACTCCATGATTATGGCTGCTCGCTCAAGGCGTACCGCAGGGAGATTGCCAAGAATCTGCTGCTGTACGGCGAGCTTCACAGGTTCATTCCAGTGCTTGCAAGCCTCTACGGGGCCAGGATCGCAGAGGTTGAGGTGACACACCATCCGCGCACCTCGGGTAAGAGCAAGTATGGTATCAGCAGAACCTACAGGGTAATTATTGATCTGCTGCTCATGCTCTTTTTTCAGAAATTTGCCACAAGACCCCTGCAGTTCTTCGGGCTTTCAGGCGGCCTGCTGTTTTTCGCAGGCTTTGGAATAGAGGCCTATCTCACATGGCTCAAGCTTTGGGCAGGGCAGGATATCGGCGGTCGTCCCCTGCTGATACTTGGCGTTCTCCTCATTATCACAGGCATAATGCTTGCTGGTATTGGACTCCTCGCAGAACTTGTGATGCGCACCTATTATGAATCAACCGGCAGGCGCATCTATGCTGTAAGAGAGATATTTGAGTGAGGGCATCCAGCAGTTTCAGTGGTCTCCTCAAGATACTTCTGAAGGTTGCATTAAGCGCGGCCCTTCTCACATGGTTTCTTCTGAGGACAGACAGGGAACAGCTTGGCTCGGCATTTGCAGCCATACCGGCCTGGCTGTGGCCTTTGCTGTTCGGCATGTACATCGTATCCCAGCTCATAAGCACCACCCGCTGGTACATGCTTGCCAGGGTACTTGGATTCCAGGGCAGATGGTCTTCATATCTCAACTACTATTTCAGCGGCATGTTCTTTAACCTCTTTCTTCCAACAAGTATTGGAGGCGATGTGATGAAGGTGTTCTTCATCTCCCGCGGCCAAGGGGCAAAGGCAAAGATACTCGCCTCGTACAGCGTATTTGCCGACAGGCTCCTCGGGCTCTGTTCGCTTCTTATCATGGGCGCAGGGGCAGTGCTGGCCTCTCCAGGCATCCTGCCTGCCCCGTTTTCAACCCTGCTGATATGGTCAGGGGCAGGTGTGGTGGCTGCCCTGTTCTGTGCCCCGCTGGTGGAACGGCTGGCAGGCAATCGCCTTGGTGCAATGGTGGAAAAGATACTGAGGATACTGCTTGTATTCTGGAAACATCCACAGGTGCTTGTGGTCTGCCTTGTGCTCTCAGCCCTTGTGCAGGGTATCTGTATATATATCTGTGTGCTTACCGGAAGGGCAATGGGTATTAATGCGCCAATACTCCTCTACTTTGCAGCCTTTCCCCTTGTGGCCCTGCTCACCATGATTCCAATATCGTTCAGCGGCATAGGGGTGCGTGAAGGCGGTTTTGTCTATTTCCTCGGCCTGCACGGTGTGCCGTCAGCCCAGGCCATGATGCTGAGCCTTTCCTTTTTTGCCGTACAGGTTGCGGCAAGCCTTGTGGGAGGCATTGTGTACTCCACAGGCGGTTACAAGAAGACAGGAATTGAGTGATGATACTTACATCCAGCAATCCTGACATTTATGAACGCAGATTCCTGATGCTGCTCATGGCGCTGCTCTGCTGGCGGATATTTTACCTGTGGATCGCGCCTGTTGAGCTGTCTCCTGACGAGGCCTATTACTGGGAATGGTCCCGCAGGCTTGACTGGGGTTATTACAGCAAGCCTCCAATGGTGGCGTGGATTATGGCGTTCAGCACGTGGCTTTTTGGAAACAGCGCCTTTGCTGTGAGACTTCCTGCAGCAATCCTCAGCAGTATTGGAATACTCTTCTGTTATCTCACAGGAAAGGCCATGTTTTCAACAAGAACCGGGCTGGTGGCAGCCCTGCTTGCCGCTGCCTCACCCGGTGCCTGCGTTGCAGGCTTTGTCATGACAATAGATGCGCCTCTGCTCTGTTTCTGGAGCATTGCGCTATACTGCGTGTGGAGAGCAGTGCAGGCAGAGTGCCAGAAAAAAAAGGCCTTGCAGACCGCGGTCTGGTGGTCAGCAACAGCCGCTGCCGCCGGGGCAGGTTTTCTTACCAAGCAGACCATGTTTGCCTTCTGGCCTGTGGTATTTGCATTTCTGCTCACAGGCCGCGATACCAGAAGGGTGCTCAGCTCATGGGGAATATGGCTTGCCGCTGCACTTTCAGCAGCGGCCCTTGGGCCTGTAATATGGTGGAACATGCATCATGGCTGGATAACTCTTGAGCACACGGCCCATCATTTCGAGCAGGTAGACAGAAATCTTCTTGACTCCCTTACCACATTTGCGGAATTTGCGGGCTCACAGCTTGGCGTAATATCTCCTGTGACCTGCTTCCTGGTCTTTTTAACAGGAATCGCAGCGCTTGGCAGGTACAGGTTTTTCATATTACGCAACTCCATGGAAAATGAACATGAATCTTTCATGCGCACCGCCTCAGGGCTTCTGATTTTTGCGGGCATCGCTATTCTCATACCCATAGCGCTTCTGAGCCTTAAACAGAGGGTTAACGC
>WFRQ01000482.1 GCA_015486425.1 Deltaproteobacteria bacterium
TGGGTTCAGGCCCTTAATCATTTCATACTTCTCTGCCTTGGCAAGGCCCTGGAAGAAGATGGAATCGACATGAACCATGTCTTTGAGCTTGCCACGCCCAGTTTTGAAAGACAACTTCACATTGTTGCCCGCCTCTGTTTTCAGGATCCGGAGCTGTATGCCACAATTCAGATGAGCAATCCTTACACAGGAAATGCAATCGAAACATTCAGTAAATATGCTCAGCACCTTAAAACCATACTTGACACAAGGGACAGAGATGCCTTCATATCCATGTTCAGGGAAGTACAGGAACTGGGACCAAGGCTGTTGAAACACTTTGAAGAAGAAGCCCCGAAATAAAAAACACCGCGGGAAGACAACCGTGGTGCCCAAACTTCCTCCGTGGCTGAGACAGGGACACGAAGGCACGCTGCTCCTTGTACATGCGGTGCCAAGGGCGTCAAGGACGGAATTCTGCGGAGAGCACGATGGACGTCTTAAGATAAAGGTACAGGCCCCACCAGTTGAGGGTGCGGCGAACAACAATATTAAAAAATTTTTAGCAAAAAAATTTCAAATCCCCAAAAAATCCATTGAACTTACCTCAGGGGCCCGGAGCAGGCGAAAGGCTTTCCTGCTCCGAGGCGTCTCTGTAAATCAGATCACTTCCATTGGGATAACCCCCAAACTACCCGAGTAAAAACCCCATTTATCAAACCGCTGTTCCGTACCGATAAAGAAGGCATGAAGCTTGCGTTTTATCAGTTTGGTACATGCCGCAACAGCGGCTAAATCTTAAGATTCTAAGGGGTTTTCTATGCCGGTATATATATGGGAATACAAAAACAAGGCGGGGATGAAGATCAAGGATGAGATCGAGGCAAAGGACAAGAATGCTGCCCTGATGCTTCTGAGCAGGCGCAATATAAAACCTGACAAGATAAAGGAAAAACCAAAGGATATATTTGAAAATGTATCCTTCTTGCAGCCAAAAATTACCACCAGGGATATTGTCATATTCACAAGGCAGCTATCAACAATGATAGATGCCGGCCTCCCCCTGATTCAGGGCCTGGATATCCTGGGTTCACAGCAGGAAAATCCAACGTTCAAAAAAATGCTGAAAGAGATCAAGACTGAAGTGGAGAGTGGGCTTACATTTGCGGATGCCTTGAAAAAATTCCCAAAACAGTTTGACAAACTATTCTGCAACATGGTGGCTGCAGGAGAGATGGGAGGTATTCTGGACGATGTCCTCAGACGACTTGCCACATACATGGAAAAGGCAGAGGCCCTGAAGGCAAAGATAAAAAGTGCCCTTAACTATCCGGTTATAGTTCTTGCCATCTCCTTTGCTGTTATTGCGATAATCATGATATTTGTCATACCTGTTTTTTCAAAGATGTTTGCGGATTTCGGCTCAGCCTTGCCAATGCCCACACAGATAGTTGTCAATATGAGTGAATTCCTTAAGTCCTATTTCTTTGCACTGGCTGGTGGCATAATAATCTTCATAATTGCCATGAAAAAATTCTACCAGACAGAGAAGGGCAGGTGGATAATGGACAAGATGTTCCTGCGTGCCCCTGTGTTCGGACCACTGCTGAGAAAGGTTGCGGTGGCCAAATTTTCACGCACTTTGGGGACACTGATAAACAGCGGCGTGCCAATAATTGAAGCACTTAATGTGGCTGCTGGTACAGCCGGAAACAAGATAGTGGAATATGCCATCAGGGATGTAAGGACAAGTATCAGCGAGGGCCGCACCATTGCTCAGCCACTGATGGAGAGCGGTATATTTCCAGGCATGGTAGTACAGATGATATCAGTCGGTGAAACCACCGGCGCTCTTGATGCCATGCTCACCAAAATTGCTGATTTTTACGATGAAGAAGTGGACACTGCTGTGGAAGGTCTCACATCCATGATAGAACCTCTGATGATTACCTTTCTTGGGGGTTTTATAGGCGGGATAATTGTGGCAATGTACCTGCCGATATTCAAAATGGCAGGGGCAGTCGGGGGCTGATATCCTCCACAGCGAAATCACAATAGACTGCGCTAATAAAAAAACCCTGATCCTGCAGAGGATCAGGGTTTTTTTTACTGTCTTATCAAGTCTTTTCTACCACCAGCAGACTGTCTTGTCAGCGGCGAATATCTTCTCTACCAGAGCTGAATAGTCCGGGTTGTCCTCATAAAGCTTGAACTCATCAGCCTCACGGTCACGATTAAGTATCTCAACCAGTGTTTTCACATCGTCATTGGGTTCTGAACGATACACCTGTAATATTTTCATAGCACTTTCTCCTTGATCTATTACTCAGCACAAGCTGGCGGGGGCTCGTTGGTCTGTTTGAGCAGTCCATAAGGAATGATAATATCAGCTTCTCTCATCCTTTCACCAAGTGCCTTCAGATCAATATTGGTAATCTCAACACCCTCGGGCAGATCTGCAGGGGCATCTGCGCCACAGCTGAAAACCTCACCTTCCATATCACTGATCCAGGCAATGTTTTCTGCTATGTACTCGCTGAACCTTGGAAATTCGCCGTTCATAATCACGGGATATCCGTAATGATTCTCAACGGCCAGGCCCAGTGCGGAACGAATACCATCGTTATAAAAACGGTTGGCTATGAGTATGTATACTTTTAAAGATTCCATATTTTTATAACTCCCTTATAACACAATGTACTTGCCACATTCATCCAGCAGGGCGCCATGATATGCCTGTGTCCTCATCTGCTTGGCTGTAAGACCAGCAGGGATATCCTTTGCAGAATCATAACCTTCGCATGTGTAACTGTCAGCACAGATTGCAAGGTTATCTTCTCCGCAGAGGTCAGCAAGGCCCTTGAACCTGGGGTCCTTTGTGAGATGAATGGATTTGTAAGTAAAGAAAATCATAGGTTGTTTCCCAGCCTTCTTAGCAGCTTCTGCAAGGCCCACTACATGGGTCATATGCTGGGGTGAAGTTACAAAAATAGCCAGTTTGTTAGGATCGGCAGCCATCTTAGGTGTCCTCCCTCAAATAGTGTAAGCGCCGCATCATGACGGGACCGACAGTCAAATGCCGGCCCTGTCAGGAAATTACTTCTTTTTTACGTAAAAACGAATGAATCCTGAGTCTTCCTTCTCTCCGAGGTACTCATGGCCGGCACGTGAACACCAGCCTGGAATATCATTTCTTGAGCCTGGGTCTGTGCCAAGAACCTCAAGAATTTCGCCAGAATTGATCTTCTCGATCTCTTTCTTGGTCCTCAGAAGGGGCATGGGACAGCTCAGTCCCTTTGCATCTAATGTACGTGCTACTTCCAACCCGTCAGGGGCCTGTTTTACGTCGCTCATAATTCCTCCTTGGTTTAAGTTAATACTTTCAATTGATTAAATTACCATTCAAACCCGTCAGGGTTTACATCTCAACAATAAGTTTTCCACTGTCCTCATTCCAGGTCACCACAAGGTACCAGAGGGTCATGATGGCCAGAATAAGAATCAGGGTGCCTGAATAACCAAGCGCATCGGGAAGATAAACATACTTTCCCAGTTTGCCGCTTGACTCAAGCTCCCAGTCACGGAAATAGTTGGTCAGGATTGAATTTGATATGCCGAAGAAAGGCACCACCAGCCAAAGTTTGATCTGGCCTTCGCCCACACGCCACAGGGTTCCGGAACCGCAGCCTCCGGCCAGCATTGCCCCGAAGCCGAATATGAAACCGCCGACAACAGATCCCCAGCCAAAGGTACCGCGAACATAATTAATAGGGGCAAGAACCGCCTCGCCATCAGCCCTCATGGGAACAGCATATTTAAGAACAGCAGCACCGACTGCCACTACAGCTATACTCAGCGCAACAGACTTTGCCAGGGTGCAGTCACCTGTCATGTGGGGCTCTCTGAAGCCCTGTACCATGCACCAGCGTCCGCGCTGCATTGTGTAGCCGAGAGCAGCGGAAATAATAAGAATGCCGCACAGAGATGCCATGTAATCACTGTCTGCGTCAGCGTACTTGTTGGCACCCCATATCAGGAGAATCAGCGTTACAATACCGAGTACTATCTTCAGGGCATAAGGAAAGTCAATGGTTTTAGCACCGCCGCTCCCCCAGGATATATGCTCCATCTCCCAGTATATGTATTTAAGCCCCAGGACAACGCCAATCACCAGGCCGAACCACATGGTAAAACCGTTTGCAGCAAGGTTGCCAATGGCATTGTACATACCGCCAACATTACATCCACCGGCAAGTGTTGAACCTATGCCCATGAGCACACCGGCTGCTATGCCCTTGCACATTTCAAGCACTGGCGGAATCCGGATGGCAAAGTCGTTGCCAAGGCAGGCTGACAGAAATGCACCTGCCACGAAACCTACACCTATTACAGACCCGGAATTCATTAGAATGGACTTAGGGGCCTCATCATAGAAATCTCCCCACATGCCCCATTCCATACCGGTAAAGTGAGCAACTCCATACAATATCCAGTCACCCCAGTTCCTGATGGCCCCGACAGCTCCCCATGGACGCCACCATGCCATGATCAGAACACTGAACAGGCCGACCAGAAGGCCTGCCACCGTAGCGTTCCACTCAGTCTGGCACAGGATTTTGTACAGATCCTTAGCCTTGCTTGCGAAAATGCTTTCTTCACTCATCAAGAATTTCCTCCCCAAAAAAGTAGAATCCGGTCTTCTAACACAGCAGTGCAGACCTGTTTAAATTCCGTGCCCCGGATAGGCCACGGCAAAAGATGAAAAAAACCGGCATACGCGGAACCTGCCGTTACTCCCTTGACTTACGCTCCCGGTGCTGAAGGAGCGCGCGATACATGCGGCAGTTGCACCTCATGTAAAATAACGATATCCTGTGAATGGACACCGTGTGAACCTGTGCACGGCCAGCTTGAAAACAGACGGTGCACACCTCCTGAAAAATATAGTTGAAAGCCTGTATTTCCCGCAGGGAAA
>WFRQ01000483.1 GCA_015486425.1 Deltaproteobacteria bacterium
CATCATGACCGTCATGGTCTAAATCACCTGAGAGATAAAAATCCCGCATCAGGCCTGCCCTGGGCCTTGAAGCTCCGCCGGGCACAAAGGGGCTTCCCTCCCATTTTCCATTGGAAAGTCTGACGGGATAGTCAAGTATGCCTGAATATTCGGCATCTGCGGCGCAGGAAAAGGCGGCCCCACCATGATGTCCCGGTTGCTGCCCCACTTCATGCACCACATCCTGACCGGCGCATGATGAGACAAGGAACAGTAACACTATGACAACAGAAATTTTCATCCCCCATCCTCCTGCGTTAATGTCTGACATTCCGCACCCACGCCCTGTCCGGCATCAAGGCTGCCATAGGGTGTAATGATAGAATTTTTAAAGAAACTGCCCTGAGGCACAACGGCATCTTCCCACACAACACATCTCTCAAGAGCTGTATGCGGCCCGATCACCGCATGGCGTCCTATGCAGACCCATTCCTTATAAACGAAATCATCAGCCACCAGTGAATCACTGTCAATTACCGCGTGAGATCCGCTCAACCGGCAAATAAGTTTCTCATGAGCATTGATATATCCTGACGGACTGCCTATATCCTCCCATATCCAGCCCCTGTCACGGGTAGTGGCAATCTCACTGGCCATAACTGCCTTTACCCTTCCACCACGCGCCATCTCAGCCTCAAGGGCCGCAATTACAGAGCCCGGTCCTGACGGTATGTTTTTCATAAAAGCAGGAGAGAGTACAGATATTCCAGTAAAGGCAAGGGCGTCACTGCCTTCATGTCTGAAAGAGCTAACGAACCCGTTCTTTACATGGAGCTTGTTCCATGGCTCTCTTGAATGAACAACCATTGAGGCAAGCAGACCTGTATGCTGCTCATTCTCTCTGTGAATCTCATACAACTGCTTCAGACTCACATCAGTAACAACATCACCATTGATTACAAGAAGGGGCATATCCCTGTTGCAGCAACAGGCAAAAACATTCTGTATTCCACCGCCAGTGCCAAGGAGCTCAGGCTCCTTCACAAGGATAACCCTGGCATGATCAGGTCTGAACCCCGAATGCCACGCCTCAATATGTTCAGAAAGATGAAAGGTGTTGATAAAAATCCGCCGGAAGCCCTGGGCTTCGAGACTCAGACACAGGCGCTCAACAAGCGGCTGATTAAGCACAGGAAACAGGGGCTTGGGGATATGAAAGGTAAGGGGCCGCAGCCTGGTCCCAAGGCCTGCGGATAGAATCATTGCCTGCAATTGAAAATTTTCCGGATTTATACTATGGGGCTGCGCAAAAACAACCTCCCGATTTTCCATGTAGGGTGCGCACCGCGCGCTTCAATATTCGTAACTTCACAATAAGGGGCTGCAGATAAAAGATGGAGGATGCGCAGGCACACAACGGCAACCTTAAGCGTCTACTTCAAGTGTCAGGCAACGCCGTAGATACGGTAACCTGTGAGCAGATACCAATATTCTTCTATGAGCATTCTCTGCCTGTCTCGCCTTTTCTATTATTGTGGAAGCTGTGTGGCTTTTTGAGACTTGTTCTGCGAAAAAACCTGCATATAACGTTCTTGACACCTCATGACAGTTTCAGAACCAGTCTCAAAAAGTTCCATAGCCGCAGCACGTTATGGATATTGGGGCAAACGGGGCATGCCCCTAAATTTACCCGGCCTTTTTCTCTTCAGTCGATGCAGCCGCATGGTCTTCAATATTGGCTGCCGTCTTGACCTCTTCATTCATATCCTTCAGGCCTTCCTTAAAGGAACGAAGCCCCTTTCCGAGGCCTGCCCCGATTTCAGGTAGTTTTTTCCCGCCGAACACAAACAGGGCTATGACCAGAATAATCAGAAGTTCCTGGGTTCCTAAACCGAACATGACTTTCCTCCTGCCTCATAAAGAGGCCTGAATTTATTAACTGCAGACCAGATATCCGCAAGGCATTCTTCTTCCTTGCCAAGTTGAGGTTCTATTTTCACACTACCGGCACAGCGGCGTTATTGCAACAATTACCACCCGCACCATCATTAACTTGATCCGTAGCTGTGAAGCCCGGAGAGCAGGAAATTCACGCCGAAATAGGTAAATATCACTGACACAAAACCGATTATTGAGAGAAAGGCTATGCGTTTTCCCTGCCAGCCGCGCACAAACCTTGCGTGCAGGGCAGTGGCATAAACAAACCAGGTGATCAGAGACCATGTCTCCTTGGGGTCCCAGCTCCAGTATGTGCCCCATGCCTGATTTGCCCATACGGCCCCTGTGATTATGCCTACAGACAGCCACAGGAAACCAAATACTATTGTCTGGTGCATGAGCTCATCAAGTACCCTGTGACTGGGGAGAGCCCCCAGAAGACCTGTGCCTGCAGGCGCTTTTTCACTGCCTCGCATGAGGTACATGATGCCCATTCCACAGGCAACAGCAAAAGAGGCATAACCCAGAAAACAGGTAATAACATGCGCTATGAGCCAGTTGCTCTGCAGCGCCGGGATCAGAGGCTGGATGGTGTCCTGCACCTCAGGACTGAATGAGGCATAGGCCATTGCAAGCGTGGCAAAGGGTGTTGCAAAGGCACCAATAACCCGCTTCTTTGTCTTGTACTCGATGATCAGATATACAAGGATGGTGACCCAGGCAAAGAAAACCAGGGATTCATAAAGATTTGAAAGCGGAGCATGCCCATAGCCAAGCCGGTAGGATTCAACCCAGCGCATACCTATGCCTGCTGTCTGACACAAAAGGCCTGCCAGGGTGACCAGGGTCGCAAGGAGACCCACCTTTTCAACTCTGAATACCCAGTGGATTAGATACAGGGCTGCGGCACCGAGATAGATAAAAGTGGTAATACTTAAGAGATATGAGCTTGAAAAGGTCATTTTCCTTCTCCTGTTACTTCATCAATTGCTTCTGCAAGTACATTGAAATCTTTTTCAAACTGAAGCCTGTTCTTGTTGGACTGGCCGCCAAGAAGCACGGTTTTTCCATCCGGCCCCACATAAAGCCAGGTACGTCTGTGGCCTACCCAGAACACTATTGCAAAACCCACAATAAGGCCTGTGCACCCCAGCCATACCACCCAGACCCCGGGATCCTTCTTGACCTGAAGCCCTGTCATGTACCTCTCTGTGGCAGTAAGCAACTCAACTCTGTAGGGCTTTCCTGCCGCAGTGATATCCTTTACGCCGCCCTTGAACAGCCATAATGAATCTGCACGTCCTGTGGCATCACCTATCCAGATGCGGGCTGCAGGTACGCCATGGACATTGGGAAGAAACTTCATAAGCCCCATGGTAAGACCTGCCTCAGGCCAGCTCACACGCTGAAATGCAGGAATAACCATGGTTCTCGCAGAGCCGGAAGCAGAACTCACCTTAACGCTTACCTCGGGGATTGACTGATAACTTGACTGGTAAAAAGTAACCCCCTGATATGTCAGGGGATCATTGACCAGTATGGACTTCTTGACAACCTCTTTGCCATTATCAATTATGGTGAGATCAGACCTGAACTCCCTGGGAGCCCCTGTATCGTAAAAATCCACAAAGAAACGGTCACATCTTATGGAAAACCCCAGGGGAATCTTCTGGGACGGATCAGAGGAGGCTACTGCATAGTCAGTGGTTTCACCCTCAAGGAGCATTATCCTGCCCTTGAACCCTGCCAATGACCCAAACACCGCACCGGCAAAAATTATAAGTATACTGATGTGAAGGCCGTAAAGCCCCCAGTAACTCCATTTGCCGCTCTCCACCATGTACACCGTTCCGCCGTCATCTATCTTTTTTTCACGGCAGGAACCTGCCAGCTCCCTGAACTTCTGGACAATGGCCTGCGACAAACCACTGTCTGCGGTCTTGAGATTCCACTCACGCCTGAAGGTAACCCTTCTGAGATAGTCTGCAGTGACGTTGATATAGTCACGTCTGAACAGTTTTAAAGTAAAGGGAAGTCTGTTCAGCGTACAGATGATGAGATTTACACTGAACGTGCCGAGAAGAGTCAGATACCACCAGGAATGATAGGTATCGTCGAGTTTCAGCAACTTTATGGCCTTAAACATACCTGGGCCGTAGTTGTCCAGATAATACTGGAGAGACTCTCCCTGGGGAATAATGGTACCCACAATGGATGTCACTGCAAGTATGATCAGGAGAAATATGGCCAGACGTACAGATGAAAAAAATTGCCAGACCGGATTTGCGCCTGACTTGCTTTTTTTGTTTTTCATTCTTTTACCGTACTCACGTCAATAAGCGATGTTCACGCATCTGACGGTTACACCTCTATTGAACAGCTCCTGACTGCTGCCTTTGCCGGCACGTATGAACCCTCATCAGAGGGCCATAGGTATTAGCCAGGCTTTATATCACTGGACGCACAGTCTGTTAAAAAACCGCTCAGTTCAAGGCTGAAATAAAAAATCAGATGATTCCATTGATATCCCTGCCACGTCTTTCCGGAAGAACACCTCGGCTGTTAATAAAATACAGGCGCATATCCTTGCCAAAAATCGCGCAATGCATATTTAGGGGCTGTCCCTTAAGTGGTAATCTCGGAGATAAACCGGCTTCCGGCGTGACTGTTTTCCCTTCAGGAATGCAGCATAGAGGCAGGTCCAGATGCGGGGTTTAATGCTTTTTTAATCAGAGGTCTTTTTTTCTGCTTCAGGGCTGTTTTCACCGTTCTTTTCTTCCTCCTTTACGGATTTTTTAAAGTTGCGGATACCTTTTCCAAGCCCCTCGCCAATCTGAGGCAGTTTTCCTGCCCCGAAGATAACGAGGATAATAACTAAAATAACA
>WFRQ01000484.1 GCA_015486425.1 Deltaproteobacteria bacterium
GCAACCACACAGAAATATACGCACCTTGACCTGAACAGACTGCTGGATGTCTATTCAAACGCGCACCCAAGGGCCAGAAAAAAATAATCACATAGACACTCATGAAAGTAATTTCGGGCACCCACAGGCATGAAAATACGCCCTTGCAGTTTATTAAACCTGAATTGAGCGATTGTTCGGATTTGCTGCATATCCGCTAAAGAGGAATTCCCATTATAGTCAGCTATATGGGAGTTCCGATGATAAAGGAGATGCAGTAAAGACGGCAATCCCGAAGGGTTTCAAAATTGGAAAGCTATAATCGGTGTAACTCCTTTTAATTTTTTGAAAAAATAATTTTCCACATTTTGAAACGCTCAATTTAGGTCATAACAGTTTCAGAATTAGTCTCGTAACTTCTCAACACATCCGCACATATTATTGGACACGGATGAACACAGAAATACACAGATTTTTCTTGGCCTTATCTGCGTCCTATTAGTATCTGCTCACAGGGTTCCGCATCCAAGGCGTTGCCTGATGCTTTAAGTAGATGCTTGAAGTAGACGCTTGAAGTACACGTTGTATGCCTGCGCGTCCTCCGTCTTGTATCTGCAGCACCCTGTAAGCAGATACAGGAGAATTTGCATGGATTTATGGAGAAGTTACATGACGTTTTGATAACGCCCTGTATCTGTACGCCTTTTTCTCCTTTCCTCCTGAAATTTCCTTTTCCTGTATTCATCTGCTGGCCCATGTGGCATGTGTCTTGCCATTCTATCCTGACAAAACATTTTAAAAATAATCCCCTACGTCAGGAGGAAAACAGGATGTATAGCAATAATTACTTTAAAAAACAAGAGGTTAGCAGGATGGACAAAGAAAATGCCCTGATGGCAGTCAGGCAGATTGAAGCCGCGTTTATTAAAAAAATTTTACTAAATTCTTTTTTCATCATGGCATTAATATTAACAGTTGGTCTTTGTCCTCACAGGGCAATGGCAGCAGGTGTCACGGTTGCATGGGATGTTAATACTGAACCTGATGTTGTTTCCTACGCAGTCATGTACGGCACTGGCAGCAACAGTTATACCGATGTGGTAACCGTAAATAATCCTCAGGACAATCCCACACATTTTGAGCAGTACGTCGAAGACCTTACTCCTGGAGTGCATTATTACTTCACTGTCAAGGCAGTAGATGCTGCTGGTCAGATGAGTGATGCTGCCGATGAGGCCAGTATTCTCATGCCTTACGGTTTTGACGGAAGTGACCTTGCTGCCCACATGGGAGAGATAGAATGGCTGGAAACAGGAACGGTTGAAGCAGGCAGTGACTGGACCACTGTAAACCTGGAAAAAAGTTTTACTAATCCAGTAGTTATAGTGAGCCCTGTTTCAGAGAGGGAGACCGATCCATGTACAGTCAGAGTGGCAAATGTCACGGGCAGCAGCTTTGATCTCAGAGTGCAGGAGTGGGATTACCTTGACGATGTACACGGTGCCGAGAAGGTTTCGTATATTGTTGTTGAAGCTGGCGTTTACTCAATGCCTGATGGAACCACCTGGCAGGCCGGTACTTATGAGCTTTCCGGTATTCGCACATTCAGCGAGGTAAACTTCCCTGCGGAATTCAATTCTGTTCCCGTGGTATTCCAGACTGTGCAGACAGAAAATGAGGCTGATGCAATAGCAGTCAGAGAGCAGAATATAACAGAGACAGGTTTCAGCAGTGCTCTCGACGAACAGGAAGCCCTGAGAGATGGTCATACCGTTGAGACAGTGGGATACCTCGCAGTTGAAAAGAATGTTGACGGCACCCATGTTATTAATACTGTCAGCGCCACAGATGAGCTTTTTGCCCCTTCAGGTATTGAAGGTATTTATCTAAAGCTGGAGGAAGAACAGTCCAGGGATGACGAGACCGCACATACAACCGAGACTATTGGCTATATGCAGATTGGGGACCTGATGCTTGCACAGGTTCAGACCTACAAGGGTGGCGATACCTGTACCATGCGTCTCATGGAGGTGACTGAAAAATCAGGTTCTGACGACTGGTATCTTGACGAGGACTGGATTGATGTAGGAAGCGTTGATCTTGCAGCAGACTGGGTTACAGTGAACCTGGAACGCAGTTTTGTAAATCCCGTTGTTATAGCCGGTCCTCCCACACGTAATGGCAGTGATCCATGTCTTGTAAAGATACGCAATGTTACGGCTGATTCCTTTGAAATACGCCTGCAGGAGTGGAACTACAATAATGGCGGGCATGTAACAGAGACAGTTTCCTGGATGGTAATTGAAGCCGGTGTGCATGTGCTTCCTGACGGTACCATCTGGGAGGCTGGCCTCTATGACATGGAGGGCACTAACCAGTGGAATACCATTGCCATGAGTCATGACTTCGGGCTTACGCCAGTCATCCTTCAGACAGTTCAGTCTGACAATGAGGAAGATGCAGTGGCAACAAGGCTTACTTCAATCAATGGCAACAGTTTCCGGTCTGCCTTCCAGGAGGAAGAGGCTCGTAACGATGGTCATGGTATTGAAACTGTTGGATATCTTGCGGCTCCTCTCTCATCTCCATGCCAGATAGGGATTGCATCTCTCAACCATGTCTTCACCCAGGTTGGAGCAGGAATGCCTGCGGTAATGGTGGAAGAGGAAAAGTCCAGGGACAGTGAGACCTCTCATGTAAACGAAAATATCGGGTATCTCGGCCTTGATATCTACTTCTTCAGCCAGATTCAGACAACCAAGGGTGGTGACACAGCAGTACTCCGGA
This sequence comes from Deltaproteobacteria bacterium, assembly GCA_015486425.1. Classification (GTDB taxonomy): domain Bacteria; phylum Desulfobacterota; class Dissulfuribacteria; order Dissulfuribacterales; family QOAL01; genus S144-17. The sequence goes on from WFRQ01000484.1 coordinate 2,767, forward strand.
TGCAGTAATACCGGTTTATAATATAAGTTCCTCATCAGAAATCCCCCTGTTGCTTTATGCATGCAGGGGGATTTTTTTGTGCTTTATGACATACAGGGAAGGGGATTTGCGAACTGAGCTTTAAACTGCAGACAGGACCGGGAGCCTGATAACATAGAGGATGCAGTCCAATTTATGTCTTGTATTTTCCCTCTGTAGTTGCTAAAAACACGCAGTATAAAAAAATATAACAGGAGCATAAAAAATGTCAGAACAGCCCAGGCCTGATAACAGCCCTGAAAGGAATGAGGAGCAGGTACCTCAGGAGCCCCAGAAAACCCCGGCACAGGAAATAATTGATGAAATCCTTGAAGGTCTGCCTCAGTGGCTCAGGGAGCCCCTTGTCCAGAATTTCCGCCAGATCTTTGCAGTTATAACATGTGTTCTTCTGGCTGTAGCGCTCTGGTCAGGCTATAAAGGTTTTGTGGAAAGGGGTGAGAACGCCGCTTCAGCCCAGCTTGGAACAGCAATTCACACCGCAAATCCCAGGGAGAGAATGGATCTTCTTGAAAAGGTTATCAATGAACATGGCAATACAGATGCGTCTGAGCATGCCCTGCTTCTCCTTGGAGCTGCGGCAAGGGATGCCGGGGATATTGATATAGCAGCAGAATATTTTAACAGGGCTCTTGATGAATTTGACGGTACTCTGCATGATTCTGCCCTTATGGGCCTGGGTTACTGTGCAGAGGAAAAGGGCAACCCTTCAGGTGCAGCAGATAGATTCAGCACAGTAGCCGGAAGCGCATCAGGCTATGAAACTGTGGCCATGCTTGATCTTGCAAGGGTCAGTGCAGCCGCTGGCAATACAAAGGCAGCCCTTGAGGCCTATGAAAAATTCATGGCAGCAGCACCAATGTCCTCACAACTTGATTTCGTAAGGTTTGAAATCATGAAGCTTTCTGCAGAAAGCGAAAAAAACGTCAAGACAGAGGAGAAAAAGGTAAAGACTGAACAGCCTGAGCAGGTAACTGTCCCGGAAAAAGAGTAATCTGAGGGAGCATTCCCCGTTTGTCCCAATATCATAACGTGCTGCGGCTATGTAACTTTTTGAGACTGGTTCTGAAACTGTTATGAGGTGTCACGAACGTTATATGCAGGTTTTCTCGCAGAACAAGCCTCAAAAAGCCACACAGCCTCCACAATAATTGAAAAGGAGGGACAAACAGGGGAATGCTCCCTAATCTGATGGACTGTCCAAAATAAGTTGGATGATGGCCCGCGCAGTCCAGACTACACTGTTTCAGCTTTTCGGATGGCACAAAACGAAAATCTTGTGCCCTCTTTATATCTTGTCCCC
>WFRQ01000485.1 GCA_015486425.1 Deltaproteobacteria bacterium
CCCGCGCTCTCAAGGGGGTGCTGGATGGTATCAACATTGACTTAAAGGCATTTACAGACAAATTCTATAAGGAGATATGCGGCGCGCGCCTTCAGCCTGTGCTTGACAATATAAAACTCATGTATGAGCTCGGCATATGGGTGGAGGTAACCACCCTGATTATTCCAGGCTGGAATGATTCTGAACATGAGCTGAGGGACATTGCCCGATTCATCAGGGATATCTCTCCGGGCATCCCGTGGCATGTAAGCGCTTTCTACCCAACGTACGAGCTCACTGACAGCCCGCCCACCCCTGCGGAAACGCTGATACGGGCAAGGGAAATCGGTCTTGAGGAAGGACTGTGGTTTGTGTACCAGGGTAATATCCCCGGCGCAGGCGGTGAGGATACCATCTGCCCTGCATGCGGCGCTGCACTTATAAAAAGGCGTGGCTACACTATCATGGAGAACAGGCTGAGCCAGGGTAAATGTTCGGCATGCGGACAGGTTATTGAAGGGGTGTGGGCATGATATAGATCATGCGTTCTCCAGATTCCTCTTATACCGCGGTTTTCTTGCAGGCCTTATGCCCATGCGCAGATTAATATACTGGCGCAGGGTTGAACAGTAGAGGTATCCTATAGTGTGGGCAAGTTCTTCTCTTGTTCCTGCAGGCGCTATCTGAAACTGTGTTGCCTTTGATCTGCTTTCAGCCACAAGCCATTCTACCTGGTACAGGCTCTGCACCTCGTCACGGGGGCTGTGGATAAAAATTACCGGCTTGGTGATCTTCTTCATGCGCTCCCTGTTTCCAAACGGATCTTCTCCTTCAGGGGCCACCTGCGCAACTACCTCCTCGGGAACCTCCCTGCCCTTCAGAAAGTCTGCCGTGCGGTCAAATGCGCTTTCAAGCACAAGGCACAGCAGATCATCCTCATACTTACCTGTAACCATCATGGCTGGCACACACCCCAGGGACCTTCCCATTACAGTCAGTTTGCCGCTCCTGCCCTGGTCATCCATCCATGCCCGCACGCCAAGATAGAAAGCCTCGGCATCTGCTGGAAGGGCCTCAAACGATGCCTGGCCGCCACTTTTGCCAAGCCCCCTGTAATCAAGGCTGATCAGGTTGAATTCCTCCTCTCCCATGCCGTCAGCAAGCATGGCAAGGGTCTCCTCGCTCTCATATTCAGCAGGGAAATAGATAATATGCGGTTTATCAGGGTTGCTGCTGTAGATGCGGCAGTGCAGGTGTGTGCCATCCGGCGCATTGACAACCATGGAGGAGAGAGCTGTGTGCCTGAGCTCAGGGGCAGTATCCTGCTCCTGCTTCATAAACATGTCCCTGTTCAACAGGGCTTCCTTTATTTCCGGCCGCTCCAGGGCGGTCATGTTACCTATTTCCACCAGTTCTGCCTCTCCTTGAATTCAACCAGCTTTTTCCTGCGGAATCTGTCTGCGAGCATCTCATGGCCCATGTACTTCAGACTGTTTTCCTTGATGCTGTTCAGCAGGTCGGCAAAAACTTCATCCTTTTCCCGCTGATCAATAAAGTTGCGTTCCTTCTTTATCTCAAAGGTGACGCAGTTACCCTGTTCTTCCTTAAATTTTTCAAATAGCTCCCTGCCGTTTTCAAACTGATCAAAATCAGACTGGTTAACCTCAATATCAATGCGTATTGTCAACCCCACAAGCCACCTGTCGCCAGCCAACTTGCGTGAATAGTCATACACTTCGGCAGTAAGGCCGTTGGGCAGGTCATAAGATTCAAGATATACTTCCGGCAGTTTTTTTGTCATATTTTTCTATAAATTTTTATTAAGGGGCTGTTCAAAAATAACCTGGCGAAGTCATCCAGGTTATTTTTAAACAGCCCCTTAGAAAAGAGATAACCGGGAGAACAAAGCTACTGATTTAGTGCTCCCGGCTCCGTTATTCAACGTATCTGCTCACAGGGTACCGCATCTACTGCGTTGTCAGACGCTTGAAGTACAGGAAGTACGTCTGCGCGTCCTCCGCCTTGTATCTGCAGCACCCTGTAAGCAGATACAGGAGAATTTGTACGGACTTATTGGGTAGTTAATAAGCAACTATGTAACCTGCTGAATATGCTGATATTATCAGCATAAAAGCCCAATACTTCACATACAATCTGCATGTGCAGGGGCATGCAGCAGGATCGGTGCAACCTGAAAATCTAATGCTTGAATGCCCTCTGACCGGTAAAGACCATTGTGGCTGGAGGGTCTGCCTCGTTGCACGCCTCGATGGATTCCCAGTCCCTCATTGAGCCACCTGGATGGACGATGGCAGCCACACCCTGTCTGAGGCCTACATCCACTCCATCCCTGAATGGGAAAAAGGCGTCTGACACCATTGTGGAGCCTGGGAGGCCTGCCCTGTCAGCCTTTACCTTTGCGTCTATCTCATCCTTTTCCGAGGCATCGCGCTCGCCCTTTTCAACTGCAAGCTCAA
>WFRQ01000486.1 GCA_015486425.1 Deltaproteobacteria bacterium
ATCTGTTTGCCCTTGGTGGATTCATGAAGCCCATGCCAAGGGAATGGCTTATCTGGTCAGCAAGGCCAATAAGAACGCCTGTGGCATTTGCATTTTTGTTTTTCAGCGCCAGGTGGTGAGTTGCAACTGCACGCACATAGACTGCCGGCAGCCCCCAGTTTTTCACCAGCCATGCGCCTATCATGTTGTGAGGCAGATCAAATTTTCTTTCGGCAGCAAGCAGTGACGTCTCCTGCTCCTGCACATAGTCGATAATCTGGTTCAGTTCATCACGGAAACAGGCGTTCATGGCTGCCCTGCCGATGTCATGCAGCAGGCCTGCAGTAAAGTAAATTTCCGGATCTTCCATATCCAGTTCAAATGCAAGTATCCTGGATATCATGGCAGTTGCTATGGAATGTATCCAGAATTTTTCAAGATCAAATTTTCTGTTTCTTTTCTTGAGTTTTAAAAAAGATGACATGCTGAGACTCAGAGCTATATTTCGCACCTGAGAGAAACCAAGGTAAACAACAGCCCTCTGTACTGTATTGATCTTTGCTTCTGGATAATAAGCAGCGCTGTTTGCCACCTTGAGAAGCTGGGATGTAAGATTCATGTCATGATTGATGGTCTCTTCAAGGCGTGAAATATCTTTAGGATCACTGGCTACTATTGTGAGCACCTGTTGAGCCGCTGCAGGTAACGGAGGAAGAGTTTCTATCTTTTTTATTATCTCCTGCCGTTTGCGCTGCACATCAAACTGCATCAGAACCGATGTCCCCTCCCTGTTTTCTGACTGGGCCATCATTTTTTTACCATTATTTTTTTGAGGAAAAGTCAGGGTCATGTCTTTATCTTCCATGAGTACTGCTCATTTTCTGTACAGTTTCCTGATCAGAGATAAAGGGCGCATCCTGTAAAACGCCATAATTACCCTGCAGAGTAGCTCCTTCGAGAGAGACAGTGAAAATTATCATGCCTTGTTATGCCTCGGGCAGTCAATATTCAACTCCGTCATGGTAATAGGACGTCACAGCGTTACCTGCGTCCAGAACTTTCATGTTTTCTATATCGGCATTAGAACATTTATTGTTAATACTGTTAGCTGGATTAACCTGTGTGCTGATAAATGCGCATGTTCCTTTTGCCATTCGTAAATCTGGCCTGTGATTTGCAGTTATCTTCTGGCAAATCAAAAAATATCGCGGAAAGGAGACGATTATGGCTGTGGAATTAGCGAGGGAGATGCCACTGGTGCATGTTTCCAGAAATAAAAGGGTTAGATGTCGTGCTAAACAGGAGTATTATGAAAATAAAATCAGGTGTTTGGCAGATATGAACCTGCCTTTGAACCTTATAATGCTTGCATGCTGGGATGCGCCTGTAGAAAAAGATAATCTCGGCACAGCATGGGGCAGAAAGAGGTTTATAAAAAAATGTATGAGGTATTATCAGGGTCAGTTAAAAGTTTTAAAAAGAGAAGAGAAAAAATTTAACTGATTTTCATCAGCACAACACAATTACCTTCAACTTCAGGCGGGCATAAGCCCGCCTTTATTTTTTTGTAGCTGTTCAGCTTTACGCCTGACCTCATGGTAATGTCCAAAAACAACCTGGATATAACGACATTCAGCTCATGGAATATTTCCCTGTTGTCTGCATTTGTGGCACGACGGTATTGTGGATGGTATATTCTCCTTCAATCCAACAATCGTGCAATTCAGGATTCAGCATGTAGTTAAATGGAGCAGTTATGTTGTGCAAAGGTGAAAAGACATGTTAATGGAAATTGATCCGGAACGCCCCAGGCCGAGGCAGATAAAGCAGGTGGCGGATGTTATAAGACGTGGGGGAATTGTGATCTACCCCACTGATACCTGTTATGGTCTCGGCGCTGATATTTTTAACAAAAAGGCAATTGAAAAGATCTGTCGTATCAAGGGGCTTCCTCGTAATACCCCTTTCAGCTTTGTCTGTTCTGATCTCAGCCATATTAGCACATACGCCAGAGTTTCAGATTATGCATATCGCATACTGAAAAGGTTCCTGCCAGGGCCATACACTTTTATCCTCGAAGGCTCCCGGCAGGTGCCCAAAATGATGCTTACCAAACGTAAAACCGCGGGCATTCGTATCCCTGACCATCCTGTCTCCATGTTGCTTGCAGAAGAACTAGGTAACCCTATTATCAGTACCAGCGCCGGGGTGGGAGAAGATATAATCTCAGACCCCCGGGACATTACCAATAATCTTGATAAAAACGTGGATGTTATTGTTGACAGCGGAATTATTCCACCTCAGCCTTCAAGTGTGGTCTCTCTTGTAGGTGACGAACCTGAGGTGATCAGAGAAGGGCAGGGAGACTGCTCTCTTTTTTATGAGATATGACCGCACCTGAACTTTCATGTTGCACCGCCCAGCCTTTGCAACACCCTGCTATGAAAAGTACAGGTGAAAGCCCAATGTATTCTCACGGTAACCGCCATTTCCCTGACGGGCACAACGAACAATGAAAAAACGCTCTGGCTGCGTGTGACATTGTATGAGCAGATAACAGCTTCTTTTACTTTGAGCCTTGAGCTTTCAGCTTTGAGCTATTTTCGGATAAGCGAGCATTCACAGGGCGTGTACAACGAACAATGAAAATACACTCTTGCTGCATGCGACATTGTGTGAGCACAAGGGAAGCAGGAGTTTCCGGTTTATAGTTCCCAAACTGGAGTTTGGGAACCAGCAAAACCAGCACAAAAAGTTACATTGCTGCAGCACGTTATGATATTGGGACAAACGGGGAATGAACCCATTTAACCTTCAGGCATGGGGTCACGCTTAATTTCTATCAGGTTCTTGCCTGCCCGGAATACTACCCTGAGACTTTTATCGCATGTGCTGAGTTTTCCGGTTTTGGGATTTATGAATTCCCTTGCCTTTTGAGGACGCACTGAAAAATTTCCAAACCCTCTTATTTCAATACGGGAGCCCTGGGCAAGGGC
>WFRQ01000487.1 GCA_015486425.1 Deltaproteobacteria bacterium
GGCTGCACAGGAGGATTCTTCATGGCTTTCAGCTCCTGAAAATCAGCGCTGATCCTCATGAATGCCTGATTCGCCATAACGAGCCCTTCAAGCAGAGAGTTTGAGGCAAGTCTGTTGGCCCCGTGAAGCCCTGTGCATGCAGTCTCCCCCACAGCATAGAGAGCGGCAATATCAGTCTGGCCAAACCTGTCAGTCACTACACCGCCGCACATGTAGTGTGCAGCCGGAACAACCGGGATAGGCTCCTTTGTGATATCCATGCCAAAGCCCAGGCATGTCTCGTAAATATTAGGGAAACGCTCCCTGATAAAGTCAGCAGGGCGGTGTGAAATATCAAGGAATACACTCTCCTCACCGCTCTTCTTAAGCTCTGCATCTATGGCCCTGGCAACCACATCCCTGCACGCAAGGTCCTTGCGTCTCGGGTCATACGCTTCCATGAACGCCCTGCCCGATGAGTCCATAAGCCGGGCGCCTTCTCCCCGGAGCGCCTCGGAGATCAGAAAATTCTTGGCCTTGTGATGATACAGGCAGGTGGGATGAAACTGCACAAATTCAAGATTTGCTACCCTGGCCCCTGCCCGGTAGGCTATGGCAATGCCGTCCCCTGTGGACACATCCGGATTACTTGTATAGAGATAAACCTTGCCTGCCCCTCCTGTGGCAAGCACAGTCACCGCTGCAATTACTGTCTTTACCTGGCCGGAGGCCACATCAAGCACATACATGCCGAGGCATCTCTCCCTGCCTGCCCCATGACCGCCCTGCGAAGACTGTTTCCCGTGCTCTGAACACGCCCCCTTAATTTTGCACTCGGTAATAACGTCAACAGCCACATGGTCGCGCAGCAGTGTTATGGAATCATTATCCCTTACGAGGTCAATAAGCGCCTTCTGGATTGCCCTGCCTGTAAAATCTCCGGCATGAACCACACGACGGCGGCTGTGGCCACCCTCCTGGCCAAGATCATATCTGCCATCAGGATTGCGTGTAAAATCAACCCCCCACTGCTCAAGCTCCCTGACACGCTCCGGGGCCTGCCTCACTATGGTATCCACAATCTCCTCATGGCAAAGTCCATCCCCTGCCCTTAAGGTGTCGTGGTAATGGGATTCAAAGGAATCATCTTCAGAGCTTACGCAGGCAATGCCGCCCTGCGCAAGGTCAGTGGCTGAAACACGTGCCTCCTTTTTGGAAAGCACCAGCACCCTGCCCAGGCTCGAAAGCTTGGCCGCAAGGGAAAGACCTGCTATTCCACCTCCCACTATGAGAAAATCTGTCTTTATATCCATGTTATTTCAGCCGCAACTTTCATATAGAGTGAGCGGGAGCATTCCCCGTTTGCCCTCCTTTTCTATTATTGTGGAGGCTGTGTGGCTTTTTGAGGCTTGTTCTGCGAGAAAACCTGCATATAACATTGGTGACACCTCATAACAGTTTCAGAACCAGTCTCAAAAGTTATACAGCCGCAGCACGTTATGATATTGGGACAAACGGGAAATGCTCCCGATTGAGCGTTTCATATTGCTCCTGCCGCTCATTCCATAAGCTCCCTGAGCGGTTCAAATACCTGAGGGAAACGTCTGAGCATCTCTGGTAGAATCTGCAGCATAATCTCTCTCATGGACGGATCCGCTGCCTTTGAGGCCCTTAACCTCAGGATATGGAACCACTCTTCAAGGGTTGCATTTACCATAATTTCAGTCTTGCACGAATTGGGCAGCACTGTCCTTGCGGCCTGGGGTGAGCTGGTCTCCAGCAGTTTCAGATAGTGCCGCTCAGTCTCCTCCATTGCCTGCTTCCATATTGAATATTCAGGTGAATCCTCCTTGAAAAAGCAGGGCTTTATGAAAACCACCTCGCCCCCGAACTTGGCCTCTCCGTACCGGCAGTAACGCTGTGATTCCTGCAGATAGGAGGCAATGCGGTGCCGGACAAGCTCATGGGTCACAGCCCTGTTAACAGTAATATGCAGGAGCAGGGTCCTGTGCCTTACAAGCTGATCAACTGGCAGGGCATCCACCTCTGCGGCATCCAGCAGCCTCACCTCCACACCACTTCCCCGGGCAAGATCAGGATTGTCAATGAGGTCCTCGAAAACTATGGGGCAGCTCTCTGAAAGCAGCCTTGCCACTGCCCCCACCAGTTCAAGCCCGGGGGCCCTGCGTGCCAGATCTCTGAATGAACGGGGGTTGCCAGATATGATAAACTCATTCTCGCCTACTCGCGTAGCCTGGCAGAAACGGGGTATCAGCTCAAAGAACTCCTGAAATACCGTTGGAGAATCTGCCCTTATGCGCATGACTACCTGAGCCATTTCAATAACAGACTCGTGCCCCCTCTTTATGATGCCGCGTATAAAGGGAGGGGCTGATTCCGCTGTGATCTTGTCCTCGCTCTTGTAACAGACCCTGCCGCACCTCTCGATCTGCTCAAGAATCCGCCCTGAGGTAAAATAGTCATCAAGAACTTCAAAGCCCGGAGAAATAACTTTCATGGCAACCTCTTTACAAAGATCTAAGGTTCATTAATCTGACTTGAGCGTTTCAAAAAATCAAAGAATATTTTTGCAGGAGTCAGGTATCTCCTAAATTGAGCGTTTCAAAATGTGGAAAATTATTTTTTCAATAAGATTAAAAGGAGTTACATAGATTATACTTTCCAATTTTGAAACCCTTCGGGATTGCCGTCTTCACCGCATCTCCTTTGTCATCGGAACTCCCATATAGCCGACTATAATGGGAATTCCTCTTTCGCGGATATGCAGCAAATCCGAACAATCGCTCAAATTAGGTCAAAATAACAGTCACGTGCAATTTTTAAAAAATCTTTTTTGAAATTCCGCAAGTTCTGAGTTTAGCATTCGCTCAAGACAGTAAGGGAGGAATCAAATGAGCCGTCTCTCTTTAGCTTCTACCCCGCTTCAGATCATTTTTTTCTGTTTTATTACCATATCCATCCTGGTTTTTAATGTGGATGTTTTTGCCGATGAACCTAAGGGTAATATCATCCATGTTGACTGCAATGCCACAGGACAGGGAACAGGAAACGACTGGCCCAATGCCTTCCGACACCTTCAGGATGGCCTTGCCGCAGCCTCGGCCGGTGATGTTCTCTTTGTTGCGGCATGCACCTATTACCCGGACCGTGACGCCCTTCACCCCAAAGGTACCGCAGACAGAAATGCTGCATTCCATCTAATTAATGAGGTAAGTATCTACGGAGGATTTTCTCCATCAGAAGGCGCAGACACCTTCAGTGAGAGAAACTGGAGAAAATTCCACACCGTCTTGAGTGGCAATATCGGAACGGCGAACAATAGTGATAACAGTTACCATGTCATAAACAATCCCAAAGGCACCAGCAGCACAGCGATCCTTGATGGTTTTATCATAACCAGGGGCAACGCCAGCGGTTCCGGCATATATGCCGTCGGTGGCGGGATGTATAATGAAACAGCCTCTCCCACAGTGCGTAACTGCTCATTCATAGAGAATGCGGCTGCTGACTACGGAGCAGGGGTGTATAATTTTTACTCTGACGCTGCCTTTTACAACTGTTCCTTTGAAGACAATACGGTCCCTGCCGGCAGACCAGGCGGCGGAGTTTATAATATTGGCTCTGAGATTCAGTTTGAAAACTGCTCTTTTACAGGGAACAGCGCGGGAAGCGCAGGGGCTGTATATAATAATCAGTCCAGTCCTGTTTTTACAGCCTGTTCCTTTGCCGACAATCAGGCCGGTTATGCCGGTGGAGCAGTTTATAACTACAAC
>WFRQ01000488.1 GCA_015486425.1 Deltaproteobacteria bacterium
ATGACGAACATGCCCAGCACAAAACCGAAGTCACCAATCCTGTTGACAACAAACGCCTTTTTACCTGCGTCCGCGTTGGCATCTCCCTCGTACCAGAAACCTATGAGCAGGTAGGATGCAAGTCCAACGCCTTCCCAGCCTACGAACATTACAAGGTAGTTCTTTCCGAGTACCAGCAGGCACATGAAAAACACGAACATGTTAAGGTATGAGAAGTAACGCCAGTATGACGGGTCATCGTGCATGTAGCCAACACTGTATATATGGATAAGGAAGCTGATGCCTGTGACAATCAGTATCATCACGGCTGAGAGCTGATCCACCATGAAACCAAGCTCAACGTGCAGATTGCCTACTGTAATCCAGTTCCAGAGGACCTGTGCAAGCTCCCTCTCTTCCGGGGGTCTGCCTGTCAGCTCAAGTACTGCAAATAGAGCGACTACAAAGGCGAATCCAATGGCGGAACATGCGGTGAAAAAGACTCCTCCCTTTCCGATCCTCTGTCCGAGAAGACCGTTTATGAGGAAGCCGACCAGCGGAAAAAGTGGTATGAGAAATAGATAGTTTTCCATGTCAGATCCTTAAGCCCCTACCATTTTAAGACGTTGTACTTGTTAATATTGACGGACTTCACATGCCTGAACAGGACAATGAGGATTGCAAGCCCCACAGCTACCTCGGCAGCAGCCACGGCGTATATGAACAGGACCATCACCTGCCCTGCCATGTCTGCCCTGAAGTGGGAAAAGGCCACCAGCATCATGTTCACAGAATTGAGCATGAGTTCAACTGACATAAAAAGTATCAGTGCATTGCGCCTTGTGAGAAAGCCGATTGCCCCCAGCCCGAAAAGGATGGATGCCAGAACTATGTAATAGTTGAGCGTTGCCATCTGTCCACTCCCTTACAGCTTCTTTTTGCCAAGATAAATTGCCGCCACCAGTGCAACGAGTAGCAGCACTGACGCTACCTCAAAATGAAGGAGATAGTCCTTGAAGAACAGCATGCCGAACTGGCCTGGGTCTCCAAACCCTTCAGGCAGCGCCATTGCTCCCTTCTCCTTCACATCCCTCAATGCTACTGCCAGAATACCCATCATGGAGGCAGCAAGTACAACACCCATGATCCTGTAGGCCATGTTTTCCTGAACAACCTCCAGCCTGTCATCCGGGGACATGAGCAGCATGATAACAAAGACTACAAGGACCAGTATCGCCCCTGCGTATATTGATATCTGAAATATCGCTATAAGCGGTGCGTGGAGATGGAGATAAAGAGCCGCACACGCCACAAAGACTGTTAACAGCCCCAAGGCGCTTGCCAGTGCTTCCCTGGCTGTTATGGTGAAAATTCCAGCACCGACAGCCATCACTGCAAAGGTAATGAAGTATAAGTCCATTATATCACCTGCTCCCCCTGATTAGTGAAAGTGTTCATTCACGATTTCCATCAGGTCTCTCATGCTCTGCACCGACATGGTGGCCTGCAATAACAGGTTTATCCCACACCTGCAGAATAGAGACCTTAATTATTTCAGTGGTTAATATTATCTCAAGTCCGCAACCAGGTTATTGAACCCGGCATGACGACTGTAAGCCTATCCCTTCTCAGGAGATTTATCCCCTTCAGGGGCCTCAGCCTTTGTTTCAGCCTTTGCATCTGGCTTTGACTCTGGCGCCTTTTCCGGCTCTGCCTTTTTTGCCGCAGGTGCCTTGGCCTTTGCTGCAGCCTTTTTGGCAACTGGTTTTTTGGCTGCATCCTTTGGAGGCGCCTCAACCGGAACCTTCTTGGGTTTTGGTTTGAGTTTGCCTTCAGCTTTTGCCTCTTCAAAGTTGGCTATGAGTTTGGCCTTGTCATATATGCAGGCCTCCATGGTGTACTCGGCAAGCTCGTGACCCTGACCAAGAACCAATGCGTTTTTTGGGCATGATTCCTCACAGAAGCCACAGAATATGCACCTGAGCATATCAATGCTGAACTCGGCACACATGGTCTTTCCTGCATACTTGTCCGCCTCTCCCTCTGCAGGTTTGCCACGTTTAACAGTGATGCACTTTGCAGGACAGGCCCTGGCGCACATTCCACACCCAACGCAAAGCTCCTGCCCCTTGTCGTTAAGCTGAAGCATGTGAGCTCCCCTGAAGTTAGGGGAGATGGGCCTCCTGTCTTCAGGGTACTGCCACGTGGTGGGTACTGTGTGCGGACCCTTGCGGAAGGAATACCTGACATTTTTCACAAAATGTTTCCAGGTGATCCCAAGGCCCTTGATTATCTCATAGAGATAAATTCTTACTGAAAGCGGATATTCTTTTTTAACAACCGGTTTGGGCATGATTCTGCTCCACCTACACTGTCAGCTGTACAAGC
>WFRQ01000489.1 GCA_015486425.1 Deltaproteobacteria bacterium
ACGTGTAAAGATCATTATAATAAAGACATATCTGACAGACAGAAACAATCAAAAGAAGCCTGGGCCACAGGGCTGTATCCTGAAGCACATGCATATCGCCGCCGTTTTTGATCACATCAACAGCCGCGAGAGAAACAAGTAGAAAAATGCCCTCAATAACGAAAAGGAACAGCTTTCTAACAGGATAATTTTTGCCAAAAAGTTTAACCATTCCTCCAGACTAACCCTTATTTTCTCCCCGAACTTTCACGTTACTGAATTGATGAATTCGGTGCATATCAGAATTTGAAATGTTCAATTCAGAAATTTATTTTTTACATGATACAAAAACATAAATAATTTACAGGATAGTTATTAAACTTCATAATATGCTATTTAAGCAAGAAAAAAATATGATCCAGCTCAATCTATCCTGGAGTGAGCGATTGCTGGATTTGGCGCGTATACGCTCGGTTCAAATGTCTATATCCATTGCTGTTGCTCGATTTCAATAATCAGTACCGCTTGTCAGAACCATATCCCTTTCGATAATATCCATATTTTCCACTTGGGCGCTCATAGGCATTGAATACCACACCCATTATTTTTTCTCTGTCCAGTTTTTCAAGTGCCTGCTCAATCAGGGTTTTATTTGAGCCGCCGCATCTTATTACAAGCAAAATAGTATCAACGAGTTTTGCAAGATCCACAGCTTCGGATGCCATGTTAATAGGCGGTGAATCAATGATTATGAAACGGTCTGAATAGCGTGCTTCAGCCTCCTGGATAAGATCTTTCATCCTGGAAGATGTGATGATTTCAGCGGGATTTGGTACAGATTTACCAGCGGGCAATATGGTAAGTTTGGAAATGGTTGTCTTTGTAAGACAGTCAGGAAGCTGCGCCATACCGTGCAGGTAGTCTGTGAGTCCTTTTTGAGGCTTTATCCCGAACATTTTGTGGACAGAGGATCGCCTGACATCTGCATCAATAAGAAGGGCATAGGGATCAACGCTCTGCGCTATGGAAAGCGCAAGGTTGCATGCCACTGTTGTCTTGCCTGCGCCTTCCATTGCAGATGTCACCAGGACTACTCGAATCTTTTTTTCATCAAGCGGATGCAGAATACGCGACCTGAGCAGTTTGAAATGTTCAGTAGCAATAGATTCCGGCTCATGGTAAACGATGAGCTTGGGATCAATTTGCGCTCCCTCTGCCTTTGATGCAGAAAACCCTATGCCTGTACTTTCTTCTTTTTGTTTTATTACGCCAGGGGCTTCCCCGGATATCGCACTGGAGGTCACCACCGCAGGCTTTTCTGTCGCGGTAGAGATGATTTTCAGTTCAGGCTGGCGATCCTCTATAGCTGCTTCATTGTTTTCCACCTGTTCTGGGTCACTGATTATACCTGTTTCACTGTTTTCTTCTCGTTCCCGCTGTGCTTTTTCCAGTGCCTTAAGTATCTTGTCCATTATGAAATCACCTTCCTGGCACTCTCAACAATGATCCCCATGGAGCCTGCGCCGAACTTCAGTAAAAATATCAAAAGGCCAGCCACTACCATGTATCCCATGCAGGCAGTTACACCAAGTAAGATTTCCCGCCGCTTGATCTTCTTTTTTTCATGATCTGAAAGTATAAGAGGAACAAAGGCAATAACCGGAAGCGCGAAAGCCTTTTCCACATCGTCCGGGTCATAAAATTTCTGCTGCAGCAGCTCAAGCCCCAGGGCCGCGCCTGCGCCTGCACCAATTGCAAGCGCAAAGGCAATGAGCAATACCCTTGGCACCTGCGGTTTTACCGGTACCTCCGGCACCCTGGCAGGATCTATCACCCTGAACTGTTCCCCCTGCTGCCTGCGTTCCAGAGCCGCAGCCTCTTCAGCCTGAATTTTTCTGGTAAGCAGGCTGTCATAGGTCTGCCTGAGATTATCATAATCCCTCGTAAGGTCCATGAGCTCCTGTTCCCTTTTCGGGGTATTTTCTATGCGCTGTTTATAAAGTGCGATCTGCTGTCTGATGTTCTGAGCATCACTTTTCATGTGTTTTATGTCAGTTTCCACACTTCTAATCTGGAATGCGATTTCGGAATCCAGGGCCGCATTCCCGCTGGAGGCCACCTGGCTGGATTTAGTATTCTCTACGGTTTCCTGCTTTTCTTTTTCAAGTTCAGCAATACGTTTTTTGATTTCCACTATATCCGGATGTTTTTCTGTATAGCGGCTTCTGAGTGTTTCAAGTCTTGCCTTCAAACCGCTGAGAGTAGTGGGCACAGGGGCATGCCCACCTTGCCCTCCCGATTCCGGCACCCTGGACATGCGCTGGCTGCTCAACATCAGCTTCCTGTCCTCTGCCCTTCGGATACTTTCCTGCAGTGTTTCATATTCTGACTGCAGCCTTTCCAGCATGGTGTTGTTACTTGGAAGCTGTTCAGGAAGCTCTCCCATGTGTTTGATTTTATATTGCTTTAAAGCGTTTTCCCTCGCCACCAGTTTTTGATAAATTTTATCAAGTTCGGCATTCAGGAAATTTGCGGTGTTCATCGCCTGTTTTTCCCTCTGCTTGATATTTTCTTCAATGAAAATATTGGATAGATAATTCAGTACTTCAGCGATGAGTACCGGATTTTTACCTTCAAAAGAGATGGTGAAAGAATCTATGACCCGTGTTTTGGGTATGTTTACATCAATTTTTTTTCGCATCATCTCCACGACTTTTTCCATGGGCATCTGTTTCCTTGCCTCAGGATAGAGGTCGAATTCTTTAATTACCTTTTCCAGATTTGTGCGGCTTGTGACCTGCTGCATAATGGTCCTTATGCGCTGGCTGGTATCCCCTGTTACTGTAGGGACCACATAACTTTCAGGTACTCGTTGAGGGACTACTATAACAGCAGTAAAGGTTTCATAAATTTTTGGGGTGATAAGGCAGTAAATGATTCCTGCTGCTATAATTGGAAGAGCAGTAAAAATGACTATCCACTTCCTTCTGATCACCATATTCAGATATTTTTGAACTAGATCCAGCGGTTGCTGGTTCTGCTGTGTTTCCATTAAATAAACCTCCTGATGCAGCAGGCGCGATATGTTCAGAACCCGGTTCCCGCTTCATGCGGGTTTATAAGCGTGCCTGCTTTGCTAATCGACAATCCCTGATATTTTCATAAGAATTAGTTGCCTAAACGTAACTGCTCACTCCCCCTAAAGGATGAATTCCCATAACGAAAAGTCGCTTTTAACACAACACTTTTTTCTTAACACGTATCTGCTCAGGGGGGGACTGCAGATGCAAGGCGGAGGATGCGAAGGCGTACTGCCCGTACTTCAAGCCCCTGACAACGCAGCAGATGCGGTACCCCCTGAGCAGATACGCCTGGTCATGAAAAGTACAGGA
Source organism: Deltaproteobacteria bacterium (assembly GCA_015486425.1). Classification (GTDB taxonomy): domain Bacteria; phylum Desulfobacterota; class Dissulfuribacteria; order Dissulfuribacterales; family QOAL01; genus S144-17. Next base: position 3,372 of record WFRQ01000489.1, read on the forward strand.
CAATGATCATTTTGTATCGTGATAAACGGATGTCATACCGTGGGGGTTGCGGCCCTGTGAAAATATGATACCATCGGGCAGGTTCTGCGGAAGCGGATAGGTCACTGGTGGGCCTCCCGGACTTCAAATCCGGTGTGCGGGGTGAGGA
>WFRQ01000490.1 GCA_015486425.1 Deltaproteobacteria bacterium
CAAAAGCAGCGAAAATAATAAAACGCAGACAGAAGATATAACTGTACTGTCTGAATCAGGAGACGAGGCAGATGCCTTTGAGGCAGCAACTGCCAGGGCAAAACAGAACATCGTTGACAGAGAACTTGAAACCATAAACTCCCTGCTTTGCGCCCCCTGCAGATGCACTCTCTGCTGTACCGGACCTGACATGGAAGCAGGCCAGGAATTTTTTGAAATCCCCCTGCATGACAGTGAAAAAGAACTCTTTGATCTGCCGGTCATTGACTCAGAAAAATCCAGAAAAACCAGCCCATACGCTGAAATTCCCTTAAAAGTAAAAGAAAGGCCCTTTTATCTCAATCCGCCAGGCCTGTACCGCTGGTCACATGGCTGGAGCATGATACTGACAAGGGGAAGCTCTTGCCCTGCCCTGTCATCACAGGGCACATGCGCCATTTACCCCACCCGCCCAAAGGTATGCCGCAAGCCCCAGATATTTGCTGTTATCCTGAAACGCAGGAAGGAAAAAACATACACTATGCAGAACACAGTTCTTGCTGTATGGGACTGCCCGTATGTGAGATTCCTTAAAGATGATATTACCGGCTATGCCGCAATGAACGAAACTGACGTAGTATTCAGAGAAAACAAGAGCTGAATCACCCTCTTTGCAGCATTCCGGCCTGCGGTTTTTCCCACATCCTTCCCTTTTTCTCAGGATTTTCATTGTTTCATCAAATGTTACAATAACTGGCACGCCAGTTGCATATTATAAATAGCAATAAAAGAACAACGTTATATCAGCGGGAGAATCAAATGAAATGCCTGAAAAATCCCCGCAGACCCACAGAACCTGCAATTTGTAATAATTGCAGACGCAAGTGCGAAAAGGCGGGAAAACGTAGAAAAAAACTTAAAATGAAAAAATAGATGCTGCCATAATTACAGCAGATGCCATAATTTGTTTAACATACGCAACGTATGTTAACATCTCTCCTCCTTCTCCTCCTCCATTAAGCGCAGGACATCCGTCCTGCGCTTATTTTTTTCCATTGTCATGCAGCAGAAGTAACTCCCCCCCTCAAGGATGAATTCCCATAACGGAAAGTCGCTTTTCAAACAACAATCTTTTTTCTCAGGGACTGTCCAATTCTGAAATCCTTCGGGATTGCCATATTCACCGTACCTCCTTTGTCATCGGACTTCCCGCGCAGCACCTGCCATAGCGAAAAGCCCTATTTTGCGGATATTCGGAAAATCGGGCACTCGCTCAAATTAAAAAAGAATGAAAATTGCATGGCATTTTCAATATATGTTTTATCAAAACCTGTTAATTCCACAGGCGTTGGTCAGGAGGAAGGAGAAAGTACCATGAGCAAGCTTGAAGCTGCGCAGAAAATAATGGCAGATTTTGCCACAAGGACCGGTATTACAAAAGAAGGGGCCATGCCGGAACGATACCTATGGACAGATGCCTTTGCGGTGTGCAACTATCTTGAGCTTTATAAACGGACTGGAGAGGAGGCACATCTGGAAACAGCGCTCAGGCTTGTTGAGCAGGTACACCTTATACTTGGCCGTTACAGTGATAATGACCCGAGAAATGGCTGGATAAGCGGCCTGAGCCACGAACAGGGCCGCCTGCATCCCACTGCCGGGGGACTTAGAATAGGGAAGAAGCTGCCGGAAAGAAGGGCTGATGAACCTTTTGATCAGCAACTTGAGTGGGATAGGGACGGACAGTACTTTCACTACCTCACAAAGTGGATGCATGCGCTGAACCGTGTCAGCACTGTAACAGGAGATTACAGGTACAATCGATGGGCCATTGAGCTTGCTCGCACAGCACACGCAGGGTTCACCTATATTGACCCTGCATCCAGACAGAAACGTATGTACTGGAAGATGAATATCAATCTCTCCCGTCCCCTCGTACCCTCAATGGGGCAGCATGACCCACTTGACGCGCTCATCACCTACCTCCAGCTCACTGCCTCTGCGGCAAATGACCCTAACCTCCCTCCGGAACTGAACCTTAATCTCGAAATTGCTGATGTCCTGGAAATATGCAGGGGAAGAGAGTGGACGACAGATGACCCGCTTGGCACAGGAGGGCTTCTTTTTGATGCGTGCAGGTTAACCCGACTGGTAGTCAACAGCGGAATCAAATTTGAAAATATACTGATCAATATACTTGAATCAGCCGTGGAGGGGCTTCATCTCTTCAGGGACAGTCCAACCCTTGGATTTCCCCCGGAACACAGACTTGCATTCAGGGAACTGGGGCTTTCAACTGGAATACATGGAATTGAGCTGATGGAGGAGCAGATAAAACAGAAACCGGACAGAGTGAATTATGCTGACAAGATACTGAATCTTCTTGAAAACATGTCCATTTTTGAATTTCTATGCGAGACAGTGGAAAATTACTGGATGAACCCCGAACATCAGAAGGCAGTAACATGGAAAGAGCACGTGAACATAAACAGCGTGATGCTGGCCACCAGCCTTATACCCGAAGGCTTTCTCCTGATATAGCCTTTCAGGCATGGCAGGAACCACAAAAGATACATTCCCTGTCTGTCCAGTCCTTTTAATGTAATATCAGGGCTGCGCCACCGGCATTCCTAACAGGAGGCGGGAAAACTACCCGCCCCCTTTTGAAGCCCCTGGGCGTTGCTATATTAACCACATCTCCTTTGCAGGGCTCCCCGCACGGCTCACAAATAATGGGAATTCCTCTTTCTCTGATATGCAATAAATCCGGCAATCGCTCAAATCAGGTGTCAATATCCTGGATTCTGAACTACAACATAAACCACATTGGGACCATTATATACGGGCTGATAATATGTACCACCGCAGTTGTAGTAGGTCATGCCGTTGACGACAACACTGCTGCAGGCCGGAGGAAGCGTGGCTACCTGAGTGCCTATGGCAACTGCTGACGCTGCAACAGCAGCCCCTCCCACAACTACAGGAGCAGCGACAGCCGCGGGAGCGTAATAGTTATGCCGTCTCGACACACGCCTTGATGTACGACGTGAGGTGCG
>WFRQ01000491.1 GCA_015486425.1 Deltaproteobacteria bacterium
GAGCTCGTAATCTAATAACCTGAAAGGAGGTTATCATATCAGTTGCCCTTTTAGATATGTAGGCTGGGGGCGGGTTCGTGCGGTAACGCACGGGCTGAACTTGCCCCGACACGGTGTCGTGACGGCTCCTGTGCTTTTAGAGCCAGGGGTTCGTGCTGGTGCCCAAACTCCTGTTTGGGGACCCAATTGACAGAAGCTCCTGCTTCATTCCTTTTAATACCGGCTGTGCGGCATTACCTGCCCGTGTCTGGAAGCTGGAGCTTCCAGTTATGCGTTCCCAAACTGGAGTTTGGGAACGAGCAAAGTTGGATGATAGCGCGCCCGGATGAACTGCCCTGCTATTGATAGAGTAGGGTGCGCACTGCGCACCCTGCAGGGGAAGAGAGAAAACCGGTAAGTTATTTTTGGACAGCCCCCAAGTATTGCCGCGCATTTAATACAGCTTATGGCGGAAAAACCACGCAGCGCCTGACAGAGACACTGCGGCTATGATCATCATTGGCCAGAATTGATGCCACAGCAGCTCAAAGCCCGCACCTTCGAGAAAAACACGCCTGACGATTATCAGAAAGTAGCGCATGGGGTCCAGCAGGGTAACATGCTGCATAAATGGCGGCATATTGTCTATGGGCGTGGCAAAGCCTGAGAGTGTAATCGCAGGCACCAGGAATATGAAACCGCCAAGCAGGGCCTGCTGCTGGGTGGTTGACATTGAAGAAATCATAAGCCCCACGCCAACAGCGGCAAGACAGTAAATGGCAAGGCCTGCGTAAAGAACTGCAAGGCTGCCTTCAAGAGGCACCCTGAACCACACCACTGCAAGAAGGATAATAACCGAGCCTTCAAACATGCCCACCATGAAGCCTGGAATTGTCTTTCCAAGCAGTATATCAAGCGGCGTAAGGGGAGTCACCAGAAGCTGATCAAATGTCCCTGCCTCATGCTCCTTTGCCACAGAGAGGCACACCACCACAAGTGTTACCACAAGGCCCAGCATGGCCACTATGCCAGGCACAATAAACCACTGGCTCTCAAGGTTGGGATTGAACCAGGCCCTGATGTTAAGCCTGGCTGGAGGCGGAGTGCCGCCGTGCGTCTCAATGATATCCATGCTGAAGCCGCTTACAATATCCCGCACATAATTCAGGGCCAGCAGCGCGGTATTGGAGTTTCTGCCGTCTATTATCACCTGCAGCCTGCACTCCCTGCCTGACATGATATTTTCTGAGCATCGCGGGCCTGTATGAAGCACCATGAGCACACTGCGGCTGTCAAGCAGGGGGGCTATCTCTTCCTGGCTGGTAATGGTGGCAGCCAGGGTAAATGCCGGAGAGCCCTGGAACCGTGACAGCAGCTCCCTTGAGAGGGTTCCCTGGTCCTCGTTGAAAACCGCGTAGTTTATATGGTTCAGATCAAAAGTTGCCGCATAACCAAATACCACAAGCTGCACCATGGGAGGAATGATAACGGTGGCCCTGCTCTTGGGATCAAGCATCATGGACAGAAATTCCTTGATTACAAGGGCATATATGCGCTGAAACATCATGATCTCAATCCAGTGTCTTCCGGTTCTTCTTCCACACCAGCCCGAGGAACAGGCAGGCCATGGCAGCAAGGGCCGCGGCATTGGGAAGGATTACAGACCAGACATCTCCTGCAAGAAACAGGGTCTGTAGAATGGCAACATAGTACCGGGCTGCAATTATGTGGGTTACAGCCTGAATGGGGCCAGGCATGCTGGCTATGTCAAAGATAAAACCTGATAGCAGGAATGCAGGCAGAAATGTAACAATTATGGCTGCCTGTGCCGCAACAAACTGAGAGCCTGCGGATATGGTGGATATCAGAAGCCCCATCCCCAGGGCTGTAATCAGGAACAGGGCAGTACAGGCCACAAGAATAATGAATGAACCGCGAAGTGGCACGTCAAACAGGAAAAATGCCATGAATATGGCAACACTGAAGCCTCCCATGCCAAGTATAAAGTAGGGGGCAAGCTTTCCAAGGAGCATCTCTTTTACAGTAACCGGGGTGACAAGCAGGGCCTCCATTGTCCCCCGCTCCCACTCTCTGGCAATGATAAGGGCCGTGAGCAGAGCGCCAATAAGGGTCATGATTATGGCAAACAGGCCGGGAACAAGGAAATTGCGGCTCCTTACCGCAGAGTTGAACCAGATTCGGTAATCAAGCTCCACAGGAAGGGATATTTCAATACCGGCCTTAAGCGCCTGTGTCTCAAGCCATTTGGCCCATACCCCTGAGACATATCCCTCCACAAGACGCGCGGTATTGGCGTCAATGCCATTTACTATGACACTCACAGGGGGAGATTTAAAATTAAGATACTCCCTTGCAAAATCGGACTTGAGCCAGATAATTCCCTTGACCTCCCACCTGTTCAGGGCATCAATGGCCGCCTGTACGGAATTCATTGCAACCGGCTCAAAATACGGGGAATTATAAAACCCTCCGGCAAATGATGATGCCTCTGGCCCCGGGGTCTCGATTACTATGGCCACAGGCACATGTTTTGCGTCAAGGGATATGCCGTAGCCAAAGATTAAGAGCAGGATTACAGGCAGCACAAAGGCAATGGCAAGGCTTGACGGGTCCCTCATTATCTGCAGCCACTCCTTGCGGATAAAACCGCGAAGCCTCATTACTGACCCGCCTCTCATGCAGCCTTCCCCTCTGTATTTTCTTCGTGAATCCTGTGTTCTTCAAGCAGGTGGATAAATGCATCTTCCAAAGTTACATCCTGCCCGGGCCGCGCAGGACATGCCTCCTTGAGTTCCTCCGGCGTGCCCTCGGCCAGCACCTTGCCCCTGGCCATGATTACAAGCCTGTCACAGTACTCTGCCTCCTCCATGAAATGAGTTGTCACAAGCACTGTAACTCCCTGCCGGACCAGATTGTTGATATGACGCCAGAATTCACGTCTTGCAAGGGGGTCAACCCCGGATGTTGGCTCATCGAGAAAAAGTATATCCGGCTCGTGCATAAGGGCTGCAGCAAGGGCCAGCCTCTGCTTGAAACCAAGGGGAAGCATACGGGCTGAAATTCCCGCATATGGATGGAGTTCAAATGTGTCAAGGGCCCACTCTATCTGCCTGTTTCTGTGTTTCCCCCTGAGGCCGTATACCCTGCTGAAAAATTTCAGGTTCTGAATCACAGGGATCTCGCCATAAAGGGAAAACTTCTGGGCCATGTAGCCGATTTTTGCCCTTGCCATGGAACCTGCGCTCCTGAGGTCCTGGTCCGCCACCAGGCACTCGCCTTCTGAAATAGGAAGCAGCCCGCAGAGCATCCTGAAGGTGGTGGTCTTTCCAGCCCCGTTTGCGCCAAGCAGCCCGAACACCTCACCCTGCTTCACGGAAAAGCTTATACCATCCACTGCGTAAAATGACCCGAAACGCCTCTTGAGGTTACTGACCATTATGATATCCCTGTGAGCCGATACCTCTATGGTATGGCTGAGCACTATATCCCTGGCTGACTGGGTGCCGTCAGTGCCCTTGAGACGTGCAATGAAACAGTCTTCAAAACGCGGAGAGGCAGGCTGAACATGCAGTCCCTGCCACTTTTCAGGCATGGGAAATGGAGGGGCCACATGCGGGGCGGTGATAATACGTATGCGCTCCCCCAGTATCAGGGCATCGACTATCCACTCCATATCTGAAAGAGCGGCCTGAAGCTCACGGCGCTGTAAAGGCTCGAAACCTGTCACTGTCCATGCCCTTCCCTGCACCTCCTCGCTGAATGATTCCGGCGGCCCCTGCCCAAGCACCTGGCCCTGGTGCATGAGAATCACGTCAGTACAGCGCTCTGCCTCATCAAGATAGGCAGTGCTAAGCAGTACGCTCATACCCTCCTTTTCCACCAGGCGATAAACTATTGCCCAGAGTTCCCTGCGCGACACCGGGTCAACACCCACAGTAGGCTCATCAAGGAGCAGCAGATCAGGAGAGCGCACCAGCGTGCAGATCAGGCCAAGTTTCTGTTTCATACCGCCTGAAAGCCTGCCTGCAAGCCTGTCTGTAAAAGGGGCCATGCCTGCCATGTCAAGCAGTTTACTAA
>WFRQ01000492.1 GCA_015486425.1 Deltaproteobacteria bacterium
CCATTTTCCAGCAGGCTGTAGCGGTGAATGGCCTGTCCAACCAGGCGGTTTACCTCTTTTTCAAGATAGCTCATTGCAGTAATTTCAAGGGAATTGGCGCGCAGTGCGCACCCTGCTCTGCTGAGAAACAGCCGACATTACGGCCAGGCCTGCGGAAAATGCCTGCTCACGCTTTTATCATGCGAATCAATCCACAATCATGCTGTTCCTGGGGTAAAGTTTGTAATACAGGAAGCCTGACAGCGCCACGATAAGTGGAATAAAGACAATTTCAGGCAGCATCCTGTTCTCGGCATTCAGAAGGGAGATGGCGCAGAGAATGGCGGTGAACTGAAATCCGGTTCTGTGAAACAGCATCAGCTCCCGCATGAGGTAGATATTGATGGTGGGCACCACCAGTATGAAGAGCGTGAATATATTAAAGGTATCAATACCCCACAGGGAATACAGCTTCCTTGCCGTTATAATTCCCAGCATGGATATAAGCATGATGTTCAGGTAAAGGTATTTTCTCCTCGGTTCAGGGGCAGGAAGGTTATTCAGCAGGGATGCAAGCTCATCCCTGTTATCATATGTGGATAACCGGTCATAGACCTCCTGCTTGGTGAGTCCCTGAAAGAGCAGTTCCCTGACCTTCTGTTCAAGCTCAGGGATGAGGAAATTGTTGGCCATTTTTTATTATTCCTTTATTGCGAAAATGCACTGAGCAGTCGCCTGTACTTTTCATCACAGCAGGTGTTACACAGGAGCATTCCCTATGGGCATCACAACATGAAACGCTCAATTCAGGTGAAAGTTTTAATGTACGCCGCTGTTGCTGTCTGCAGCCCTGAGCGTGGCAAGCAGCCCGAAATCCCCGTACAGTTCAAGCATGTCGCCATTGATTTTAAATGTTTTTACCTGCCCGAGGGCCTGCACAAAGCGCTCTTCAAGCCCCTGGGTCTCTTCACAGAAGCGTCTTGTTGTGGCAATGGAGGCGAAGCTCAGTCTGTTGCCATTCAGGGTATAACTTCCCATCATGCGGTTACACCCTCCAAAGCCCCTGAGACTTTTACCCTGAGGATTTAGTCTGAAGCCGGGAAGCGGACTTCCCGGAGGGACATCTACAGATTCACCTGCAATTTCAACAAGTTCCCACTTGGTATTTTCAATTTTATCCAGGTTCACCAAAGCCCCGGAGGTGAGGGCAGCAGTCTCTTTCTCAGGCTCACTGCATGACCTGGCTTCGGTTATTTCAATAAAGCGTTCCACCACCACAACCTTGTTCATCCTGCTTCCTTCCATGGCGGGTCTGGTGGTTACAAAACCTTCAAAACGCACTATCAGGGGTTCTGCCACGCCGTGCTCTGCCTTCAGGTATGCGCTCTCAAGCCTGGCATTATCCTTTTCCATTGCCACAGGATATCTTCTGCCTGTTGCGCAGTCCTTGAACATGCCGAGGTCTGCCATGTAGGAGTAAAGGCCGCGCATTATCCTGTTGGAGGATACAGGTTCAAATTTTTCAGTTCTGCATATCTGCCGGGTAATATCCGGTTTTATAACAGCGCCTGCATTGTCAGGGGCCTGCTGAAGACATCTATCTGAAACCGCACGAAATTTTTCAGACAGATTTCCTGTAAACCGTAACGTGAGCGCCGTGGCGTCAGGGGAGAGCGTCCATGTCCCTGAATCAACAACTTCCCTGGTTGCACTGTTGTCTGATGCAAGAAATGTCCGCTTCAGCTTGAAGGAGTGGTCAGGCAGAAGATTAAGATGATATTTTGTACCTGCACAGTCCGGACAGGGCAGCGTACCCTTCCATGTGCCAGGCAGAAGGGAAGTGTCAAGGCGGGCAGCCTGTGCGGCCTTTTCCCCAGGGTGTGGCTGAGGCTCAACCCCTGGCCCGGCTCCCTCTCTCGGGGCACAGGCGGCAAGCAGCAGGGACAGAAACATCGCGAATACAAAAAATATACGAAAACGAAATATCCCTGAGTTGTGAACATTATGTGTGTTGCTACTCATATAATTTATCTCCCGCCGTCCTGTAAAAAACTTCCGCGTTCGGGTCAGGCCATTGCAGCCATGTTATCAAGAAGCTGAAACAGGTTCTGGCGCATTGGCGTGTAATCACGGCCCTCTGCGAGAATCTCCTCGGGACGCTGTATGTATTCACTCTCCACCCGGAGTTCATCTGCACAGTTGCTCACAAGGCTTTCCAGGGATTCCCTCGTGGTTTCAAGGTGAAACTGCAGCCCCACCACCCTGTCATTCCAGGTAAATGCCTGATTCGGGCAGGCCTCGGAGTTTGCTGTCTGCAACCCTCCCTCAGGTATTCTGAACATGTCTCCGTGCCAGTGAAATGCATCAAAAGTGGCAGGGATGCCCTTGAATACAGGAGAACTCCAGCCAGGAGGCGTAAGAGACACAGGATACCAGCCGATTTCCTTTACTATATTTTTCTGAACATGGGCGCCGAGTACATTGGCAAGGAGCTGCGCACCAAGGCATATTCCCAGAACAGGCCTGCCGGAATCTATCACTTTTTTAAGGAATTCCTTTTCAGGCGCCAGCCAGGGATACTGCTCCTCGTCAAAAACCCCCATTGGCCCGCCCATGACCACCAGCATGTCAAAGGAGTCAGGGTCAGGAAGCTCCATGCTTTCAAACAGCATGGTTGCGTCACGGTCCCAGTTACGTTCAACAGCCCATTCAAGTATGGCAGCCGGGCCTTCAAACGGCACGTGCTGTAAATAATGAAGTTTCATGCTCAGCCCCCCTGTGCTCCCCCAGTCCAGTCTTTAAGCACGGCCCTGGCAGCAAGTGCCGCACGTTCCAGATATGCCTTTCTTGAGATTTCAACATCAGCCATGTAATGATCCAGCTCCTGCATGGTAAGGGCCTGGGGGCCGTCACAGAGCGCAAGCTCAGGCCGTGGATGGAACTCCACCAGCACCATGTTTGCACCTGCTATTATGCCCTGTGCCGTGGCGTGGAAGATATCCAGAAGGCCATCCGGGGCCCTGTCCTTTAAACCCACGGAATGGGTAGGATCAATACATACCGGCAGGCGGGTAAGTCGTTTAAGCACAGGCACATGCATGAAGTCAACGAGGTTTCGGTGAGGATCTCCAAGCCTTGACTTTATGCCGCGGAGACAGATAACAATATTGCGGTTTCCCTCGCTCGCTATGTACTCGCAGGCGTTCAGGGATTCTTCAATGGAGAGCCCCATGCCGCGTTTATAAAGAACAGGAAAATCCGGCTGTGAGCCCACGGCCTTCAGCAATTCAAAATTCTGGGCGTTTCTGGTTCCTACCTGCAGCATGACTCCTGTGGGGTTTCCGGCCTCTTCAAGGGCATCTCTGATCTCCTCGATATGAACAGCCCTCAGCACCTCCATGGCAATGACCTTGACACCGTACTTGCCTGCAAGCTCAAATACCCAGGGAAGGCATGTCTTGCCGTGCCCCTGAAAATCATAGGGGCTGGTGCGGGGCTTGTATGCCCCCATCCTCGCGGTGACCACCCCTACCCTCTGCATGTTTCTGAACATGGTCTCCACGTGTTCAGGCGTATCCACGGCACACGGCCCCATGAATATATGAAGGCTTTCCTGGGTAAACTCCAGGCCCTGATAAGTAAAGCCCAGCTCATCCATCTGGCCTCCGTGGCGCCCGATCTGCCTGTACTTGCTGGACACCCTTACCACCTTTTCCACACCTGGCATTCGTTCCACTGCATCCTGCGGAACATGGTGTGTGGGGCCTATGAGATACAGCTCGTTTACCACACGGCTTGTTCCCCTTATGCCGGAAACCCTGGTTTTCACATCAGGGAACTGGGTAAGATAGTCGAGACGTGCGGACATTTCGGGTCCGTTGGGATCAATATCTGGTTTCAGTATGATTATCATGTTATATGACCTCTATGTGACAAAATTTTTGGAAAGCACCTCAGGGGCTGTCCAAAAAAAATTGGCGATTTCGCAGCTTGGCTTCACCAACAAAATCTACGAAATTGTTCAGACCTGAATTGAGCGATTGTTCGGATTTGCTGCATATCCGCGAAAGAGGAATTCCCATTATAGTCAGCTATATGGGGGTTCCGATGACAAAGGAGATGCAGTGAAGACGGCAATCCCGAAGGGTTTCAAAATTGGAAAGCTATAATCGGTGTAAGTCCTTTTAATTTTTTGAAAAAATAATTTTCCACATTTTGAAACGCTCAATTTAGGTCAGATATGCTTAAAAAATAATACCATTCCCCTGGCTGAATAAATACTCCTCTTTCGCGAGTATGCAGCAAATCCGACAATAGCTCAATCGGGCAATTACCTGGATTGCACGATTCAGGTATGATGTAATTTATCAGATGCTGCCTGCAAAACAGGACGATATATTCTCTCATATTTCCTGTTTTGTAAATTCATTTTTTGCCTGAATCCGGAGTTTATCTCAAAACAGCCACAATTGTTGCCCCTGCATACACAGTGAACCAGAGACCAAGTACTGCATAAGCATTGCGCCTTTTTTCCCACCAGGGAAGCAGGGTCAGCACAACAAGCGGAATCATTGGAAAGATGATTCCTGCAAGCAGAGGAGCCATGTGGCGCAGCAGCTCCTGTATGCCGAGGAAAAACCATGGCCCTTTTATCAGATGAAGATTCTGACCCGGCAGGTCAATGGGGGCGTACAGCAACAGGCCTGAAAGCAGTGCGGCTGCAGTGGTTGAGATAAAGATATCCCGCTTCATTATTACACGTCTGGTGTGATACCACGTGCCGAGCCCCCAGCACAGCACTGTAAACAGTATATGCACCACGTAAACCCTGTTAAGCCCCTCATCTGTAATGGCCATGAGAAGGCGGTCAATGGCAGTGCCTGCAAAGGGCACATCGAGAAACAGGTGCTCGGCAATTCTTCCTGCAGCCTGTCCCGTTCCGTCAAACCTCAGAACGTAGCCGGTGAACAGGGCAAACAGCGCAAGGGGCACGGTAATACTTATAACCGCCCAGTGAATACGCCCCCTGCGGGTTTTACAGAATATGTCCATGATGCCAGCGCACCTGCAGACATGCAGCGCAAGAATCAGAAAGAATGCCTGACTTGACCAGAAATGAATCGACCGCCAGAAGGCCCCGAATGGTATCACGGTTTCAATGGCCGTGGTGGATACAAAGGGGGCAGCCACCTCGTACTGATAGGCCACCACAAAACCGGAAAATGCCGAAATAAACAGTGCAGCCGTAGTAATTTCCCCTGTACGTTCAAGGTGCATTATGCGCATCAGGCCTGTCATATGAGTACGACGTAGCCCTTTCCGTCATCAGTGACCTTTACGGGAAATCGGGGCAGATCCTTTCTGGCAGGCCCGGATACATACTTTCCGTCCCACAGGAACATGCTCTGGTGACACGGGCAGATAAACTGCCTCTTTGCCTCATCATATGTTACTGTGCAGCCAAGGTGTGTGCAGGTTCGTGACACTGCAAGAGGGCCGGATTCCGGCTCGAACAGCACAAACTCAGGCTCCATTATAAAACCTCCCGCAGGCACCCTTTCCCTGATCCTGACCTTTCGCGGAGGACGATATCGCTTTGTGAGAACAAAACTCAGGAGTGGCCATGCTGCCACTGCCCCGGCAAGCCATAGAAGCGCCTTTCTGATCCAGTCTCTTCGGGTCATTTGCGGAATATGGAAAAGATTATTGTAAGCACAATGCTCAGTATAATTGAAGTGGCAAGGGGAAAGTAAAATGTAAAGTTACCTTTTCTGACTACAATATCTCCAGGAAGCTTTCCAAGAAACGGGATTTTATCCAGAAAAACAAGCGCAAGCCCTGCCACAACCATGAAGATGCCTGCAATGAGAAGGAATTTTCCAAGTTCATTCAATGGGCTCATGCTCCTGTCCTCCACGGAATTTGCAGATTTTATCCGAAAATAGCTGAAAGCAAAAGGCTCAAAGCTCAAGGCTGAAAGCAAAAGGCTCAAAGTAAAAGAAGCCGTTATTTGCTGGTTCCCAAACTCCAGTTTGGGAACTATAAACTGGAAGCTCCTGCTTCCCCTGTGCTCATACAATGTCCAATGCTACAAGAACCAAATCTCATAGTTCGTTGTTCCCACCCTGGAATGGCGGTTGACGTGAGAATAGCTCAAAGGCGAAAGCTTATACCTAAGCTGACTATAATGGAAATTCCTCTTTCGCGGATCTGCAGCAAATCCGAACAATCGCTCAAATTATAATCAGACCGTTATTCCCCAGGGTTGAGGGCGGCTGCAAGCCGCTTTTCCCTCTTTTCATACCTCTCACGCTCACTGAAGAGACAGCCGCAGTAGGGCTGTCTGTATATTCCAGCCTCAATGGACATATCAATGCCCTGCTGCCAGCCTTCACGAAAATCATGGTACCAGAATTTTACCCCGTGCCGCTCTGCTGTCTCCGTGCCGATTTTCCTGATTTCTCCATGCCGCTGATACCTGCTGTAAAGAAGGGTGGTGGTAAAAGCCTCCATGCCGCCTTCTGCTGCAACCTGTGCTGCTGCCTCAAGCCTGACCCTGTAACACTCGGGGCACCGCCTTACTGAGTCCCGGCTGTCTCCTATGGCCTGAAACCAGTGTTCAAGATCATATCCTCTCTGATCCCATATCATGGAAAGGCTGAATTCTTCCGCCACAACCTTTAGCGCCTCCACCCTGCGTTCATACTCCCTGAAAGGATGTATATTAGGATTGAAAAAGTACCCCACCGGGTTGATACCCTTTTCCTGAAGTACTGTAAGGGGATAAAAGGAACATGGCCCGCAGCATATATGAAGCAGAAGATTCATGGTTTGAATTTGTCCTTATGCGGTTTCAGGGTAATTGCGCATCGCTGGCCCTGTATGACGTGACACTGTATAAACATCTGACATAAATTTTGCAATAGTGCCAGTTTTTTTACACTGCACGCTCATGACTTCTATTTTGGCTGGCTGCATCAAATATGCAGGCACTTCACATTTTTCAGATACCCGATTTGAGCGATTGTTCGGATGGGAGCATTCCCTGTTTGTCCCAAAATCATAACGTGCTGCGGCTATGTAACTTTTTGAGACTGGTTCTGAAACTGTCATGAGGTGTCACCAACGTTAAATGCAGGTTTTCTCGCAGAACAAGTCTCAAAAAGCCACACAGCCTCCACAATAATAGAAAAGGCGAGACAAACAGGGAATGCGCCCGCCTGTACTTAAGATCCTTGAATCCCTGGAATATCCCGGAGTACGACTGGTCAGTCCAGGGAAAAAGGGAGTTACAGGCTTTCTGGATAACGAGATTTGC
>WFRQ01000493.1 GCA_015486425.1 Deltaproteobacteria bacterium
GGGAAAGCCCGTCTGGCAGTTCAGAGTGGTCAAAATCCGGCCAGTAGAAATCGGTTATCCTGTTGCATCTGGTGCATATAAAGTGATGGTGTATATCCATGTTAGCATCAAACCGGCTCTGTCTGTCAAGAGCAGAAACGCGATTCAACAGACCGAGCTTCTCAAATGTAGCAAGAGTCCGGTATATGGTATCAAGTGAAATGCTTGGCATACTGCGCTTCAACTCATCATAAATCACCTCGGCAGACGGATGCGATGCCGTTCCATAAACGGCCCTGAATATCTCTATGCGCTGCGGGGTAAGTTTAATGCCTGCATCCGCAAATCTGTCTTTAAGAAAATCCCGGGCCTCAGCAGGGGATAATTTCCGTCGTCCTGTTTTTTTCATAATTTTATTTGTTAAGATTTATTCTTATTTAAGAAGTAGCATAATTTTTTCTGACTTGCAACAAATTTTTCAAAATAATGTCTCCGCAGGGAATGGTATGTTTTCAAAATGGCAAAAGGCATGCATAATAAGAGTTGAGTTGTGTGAAAAGCGGCTTTCAGTTATGGGAATTCCTCTTTCGTGGATATGCGGTAAATTCGAACAATCGCTCAAATTAGCAAGGCAAAAATCACGCCAGGCAAAAGTTGATGTCTCAAAAAATACTGTCATTCATACTGATTATTCCATTCATTGCATGTTCCATTTGTATGGCCGGAGAGGCGCAGAAGGCTTCAGAAGATGATCATGCTGCATCCTCCGGTTCTGAAAATCTTTTTTTCAGCAGGGACGATGGCAAATTTGACATAAGCGGCTTTCTCGCCCAGAGATATGGCTTTATACCCATGCCAATCATAATCACCGAACCTGCAATAGGATACGGAGGCGGGCTCAATCTCATGTTCCTCCATGACACCCTGGGGGCAGCCCTGGAACGCAAATCGCCTCCAAGCATTTCCGGTGTAGCCCTTGCGGCTACGGAAAACGGCACTCTGGCAGGCGGGGCATATCATCTGGGTTTCTGGCGCAATGATACAATACGCTCCACATCGGCTGCTGGGGCAATTGACGTAAATGCTGATTTTTACCTGAGAAACCGGGGAATAAGCATAAACCTCAAGTCATGGTTCCTGTACCAGGAACTGATGTTCCGTATTGCCCAAACCAATTTCTTTGTGGGTTCCAACTATATTTACGCAGACATCAAGTCTGAACGTAACAATCGAAGACTGACCGTGCTCGAAAATTTTTTTGACCTCCGGTATGAAATGGGAGCTCTTGGCGGATTTATTCAGTACGACAACAGGGACACTATCTTCACACCTTCTAAGGGCGTGTTTGCAAAGGCCACTGTACGCCGTTTTGATAACTGCTTTGGCGGTAACCAGAATTTCTGGCGCTATGGGGGCAAGGTGTTCTGGTACGTACCTGCAGGCCGTACTGTAAATCTCGGATTTCGCATTGAGGGAGAGGGCGTTTCAGGAGACCGGGTTCCGTTCTTTTCAAATCCCTATATCATGCTTAGAGGCATTCCCTCCATGAGATATCAGGGACAGAACATGCTGCTTGGAGAAATAGAAATGAGATGGGAGTTTATTGAGCGATGGAATCTTGTGCTGTTTCTCGGAGGTGGAAAGGTCTTTGGAGACCGATACGAATTTAAACGTGGAGAAGGTGTAAAAAAATATAAACAGAACATCTCGGAGGCCGAGTTTCACCCTTCGGGCGGAGGGGGCTTCAGGTACGAACTTGCGCGAAAATACGGACTTTGGGCAGGCTGCGATTTTGCCACCAGCGATGCGCAGGACTTTGCCTTTTACCTGACAGTGGGAAGCGCCTGGATGGCATTCTGAAACTTTGGGGTTTGGGTCTCTGGCCATTCAGCAGGCAGAAATTTTCAGGGCCTGCCTTTTTTCAGGCACGGACAGTGCTCTGGAAGCACAACCTCTATCTCACCTGGCAGCACCTCAAAACGTATATGATCAGCCTCAAGAGGCTCTCCGTCAAGATTTACACTTCTCGTCTTCTCCGGCCAGGATTCCACCCATGAGGAACGAAACCTCCTGACGTACCGGCCATCCATTGCAGGGTTGAGTATTTCCTGAATCACCTGGGTTACATCTGCAAGGGGAAATGTGAGAATTATCATCACATCGAACAGACCATCATTAATATATGCATTCGGCGCCAGGA
>WFRQ01000494.1 GCA_015486425.1 Deltaproteobacteria bacterium
AGCTTCGTCACAATCGGCTTGATGCCCTGACACAGATTGATAATGCGATTTCCGACCTGAGAGAGACACGAAAGAGGTATCTCGTTGCAATGACCAGTCTTTCAACTGCAAAAGAGACATGGCGCATAGAAGAGTTGAAATACCGTACAGGCGCGGGAACCGTTACAGACAGCCTGCTTGCACAGTCAGCATGGTTCCAGGCAGAGGCAGCTACCCTTGGAGCCCTGTACCAGTATCATTCGGCAAAAGTGGGATACCGCCTTGCCCTCGGGGTTATAGATGCGGATTATCAGGAATGATATGGCCCATTTTTTACCAGATTACAGTGATGCCGTATTTTGTCAGGATGCTGTCCCTGCTCAGGAGTGGAATTTTCTTTTTCAAGGCTGTTGCAACAAGTAGTCTGTCAAACGGGTCTCTGTGTATCAACGGCAGGGTTGCTGCTGAAATGGCTGTGTCAAAATTGATATTTACAGGGGTCAAGGCAAGGTTATGTATGACATCAGGAATAAAGCGAGATGGCTCTGCGGCAAGTTCAATGCGTCCGAGTTTATACAGGAGGGCAGTTTCCCAGCCGCTTGCCGCACTTAGCAGAAGTTCATTTTCCGGTTCCTCCGCAAGAAGCCTGACATTTTCAGACAGAGCCTCCGGAGCAGATGCAAGCCATATAAATGTATGTGTGTCCAGCAGATATCTCACGCCTTCAGGATTTGGTCGGCCAGAAGTCGTTTACGATTTCTTCAGGCAGGGGAGCGCATAAATCGCCATGTATTTTGATTTTGTCTTTGTAACTTCCAAGCCTGCGAGGTTTGGGGGATTTTTTTACTGGTACGAGTTTAACAAGGGGTTTACCGGACTTGGTGATGATTACTTCTTCTCCGGCAAGTGCTGCGGGAATCAGGCGAGAGAGATGTGTTTTGGCTTCGTGTATTCCGATACGCATGGGAGCACCTTTTGTGGTTAGTTTACAACTAAACTAATCAGGGAGCTTGTCTGTGTCAATCAGACAGAGAGTTGAATGAACAATAAGGCCGCCATTGGATTTGTTCTAAGGGAGTGGCTTCTCTCTGCATCGGTTGTGTTATGTCTCCTCACAACCGCATGGAGGGGCCAGGGGCCTGCCTGGTCAATGGACGAGGCCCAGGTCCTGGTGGTGCTGTTTGCCCTGTTTGTGGCTGTAAAGGGAGTTGAAAGAAGCGGTGCGCTTTCATGGATAGCACGCAGGGTGGAAAGGGGAAACAGGTTGTCTCTGAAGCTTGTCCTAACCACCTTTGTCCTCTCCATGTTGGTTACAAATGACGCAGCGCTGGTTGTTATGGTGCCCCTGACCCTTGCGCTCAGAATTGACCATAAGGATATGCTGGTAATCCTGGAGGCCCTTGCTGCCAACGCGGGTTCAGCGCTTACTCCGTTTGGAAATCCGCAGAATCTTTTTATCTACTGGCATTACGGACTATCTCCATCTGAATTTATGCTGGCGATACTGCCGTTTGTAATTTTTTTCCTGCTGCTGCTCGGGTTTTCAGCCATGCTTTTCAGGGCCAGACCTGTTTTCAGTGCAGGGGCACTGCCTGAAGCCTGCGTGGATATATCTGCTGCGTTTTTTTATGTATTAATGCTCGTTTTTGTCATTCTTACAGTGCTGCGAGTCATGCCTGTATGGGCAAATATCGTGGTTGTTGCATATGTTTATCTGTTTGATAAAGGGACGCTTCGCATTGATTATGCGCTTCTTTTGAGTTTTTTCTTTTTTTTCGGGATTGCCGACAATCTGAGCGCCATCTTTGCAACGCACATGGAGCACCCAATGAATGTCTTCCTGATTTCCGCTGCAGCAAGCCAGGTTATCAGCAACGTCCCTGCCGCTGTTGTAATGGCAGAGTTTACAGCCAACTGGAAGGCGCTTCTGTGGGGCACCAGCGTTGGAGGTTTCGGAAGTCTGGTGGGTTCTCTGGCCAACCTCATAGCCTACAGATTTTATGTAAATTCAGAGGAGACAGGCCGCAGCATGGCATTTACCATGAAGTTTCTTTTATATGGTTATTTTGCTTTTGGCGCAGGAGTTGTTTTGAACTACATGATCAGCAGATAGAGGGGAATTTGCACGGACTTATTGAGAAGTTACCTTGAACGCTGATACTCGGTAAATCCGACAATCGTTCAATACAGATTAGAACAAAAAAGGGGCTGTAAGCATCATGATTTTAAATCAGAAAGGCTTTGTTCGGAAACGGCTGATAATAGCGGTAATTATTTTGATCCTCCTCATTGCAGGTGGAATAATGGTTGTAAAAAAGAAAAAGGCTGAACTTGCCTCGGTGCCGCCGCCGGAAAAGGCGCTTACGCCTGTGGAGACAGTCCAGGCGCACTGGGGCGAATTCCCAGGTTATGAAAATTTCCTGGGCACAGTAAAACCGAAAATTGCGGCTGATATTGCGCCTCGTATTACTGCCAGGATTATTGAAGTTCGGGTGAGAGAGGGCAGAGCAGTGAAGAAGGGGGAGGTCCTTGCCCGCCTTGATGACAGGGCAGAGAAGGATAATGTCGCCTCCCTTGCGGCACGGCTTGCCGCGGCCCGCACCGCCTTTGCCACCCATGAGGCAATTTATAAGCGTGACAGAAAACTCTTTGAGGCAAAGGCCATAAGCCGCGAGGCCCTTGATCTATCCACCACCACGCGGGATGCCACAAGGTCAGAGGTG
>WFRQ01000495.1 GCA_015486425.1 Deltaproteobacteria bacterium
AGGGTCAATGATGTCCCTGCCCGGAGCGTCAGGGTATGCGGAAAGGTTGAGGCATACAGGGACGTACTGTGCGCGGCAAGAGACCTCAGGCGGGGCGATATAATCAATGCCTCAAGTCTTACCACTGCAAAGATGCCTGTTTCAAAGATTAGAAACCGCATTCTGGACACACCTGCAAGCCTCATCGGAATGGCTGTGAAACATGCGGTAAGGGCAGGCCAGCCCATGTCAAGCAACCTGGTAGCCCCGCCGGTACTGATCAGGAGGGGGGCAAAGGTGACAATACTGGCGCAGTCTCCCTGCGTTACCATCCGTGTTCCAGGGAAGGCCGTGGAGCAGGGAGCAGCAGGGGATTTTATAAGGGTCAGGAATCTGCAGAGCAAGAAAGAGGTCCTGGCGCAGGTGCGGGACAACAGAACGGTAACAGTAATGTTCTAAGGGGCTGTCCACAAATAAGTTGGATGATGGCGCGCACAGATCGCGGTCAGGCTGAGCTGAACTGATTGAGCAACACCGCAGGCGTAGCCGGGCTACGCCTCAGGATTTTGTGATTGAAGTTCGGCTCAGGATGGTCTGAAGAAGCAGGAGCTTCCGGTTCATAGTTCCCAAACTGGAGTTTGGGAACCAGCAATCCATGTATCTGCTCCCAGGCAGGTACAGGAGAATTTGCACGGATTTATTAAGAAGTTACCAATCCATGTGTTAATCAGGTGAAATCATGAACAGAATTATTTACATCCCAGCATATGTCATGCTGCTCATAATTGTCGCCGGGTGCGTCCCGCAGGTGCAGCAGCAGGCCCAGATTATCCCGCCTTCCCCGCGCCATATCCCCAAGGTGACTCCCCAGCCGCCTGCAGGCGCCATATTTGATGCAAATGCCCACACCAACATGCTGGTATCTGATTTCAGGGCCAGAAATATAGGGGATGTTCTTACAATTCTAATTGAGGAAAATCTCAAGGCATCAAAGGATGTACAGACCAAGACCGACAGAAAATCCGATTACAACCTGGGCCTTACCGGCATACTGGGGCTGCAGTTTGAAAAATCCATGCAGCCTCATTTTGATAACGGCACAGTAGAGGCCAGCAAGGCTATAGGAGGCAATGTGCAGGACAAGTTTGACGGTTCAGGGGCTACTTCAAGTGGTACAATGCTGAGCGGCACGGTTTCTGCCAGGGTTGTACAGGTACTTCCTGGAGGCAACCTTCTTATTGAGGGGAGCAGGGAGCTGAATGTAAATAACGAGACCCAGTATATAATCCTCACCGGCATTGTGCGCCCCAAGGATATATCACGTGAGAATACAGTATCCTCCTCAAAGATAGCTGATGCCAGGCTTTCATACACAGGGGCAGGGCAACTGAGCGAAAAACAGCATGAGGGCTGGATGCAGCGCATCCTTGGTATGGTGGCGCCATTCTGATGCCTTTTCCTCTTTCGCGGATATGCAGCAAATTCGAACAATCGCTCAAATCAGGACTACATAAAAAAGGCAAAAAAAAGCCCTGCAATGCAGGGCTTGAATAATCACTTTCTAATGGTTTATCAGATAGTGCTTACGTTTTCGGCTGCAGGGCCTTTGTTTCCCTGAACTATGTCGAAACGAACCCTTGCACCTTCGTCAAGAGTTTTGTAACCATCTGTTTTGATAGATGAGTAATGAACGAACACATCGCCGCCCTCATCTGTCTCAATAAAACCAAAACCCTTGGAAGCATTAAACCATTTTACTGTACCTTCTGACATCTTGAACTACTCCTTTTGTACTGGCCTCTGTGAGGCCCTGAAAAAAATTAAGATTTTTTTGGATTGCCAACACTCGGCTATCCATTGAGAACCACCCTACAGGCACAAAGTCTAAAAGTAAATCTTTTTTTTGCTTTTTTTAATTATTTTATCAGAAAACACTTTCCCGGACTTTCATTATGCCCTGCTCAATCAAGATTGTAATTAGAGAAGTCCTGCCAGGAACTTGTCTGCTGAAATTATTCGCACCCCTTCCTTTAGGATATCGATACCGGTTTTTTTCACCACTTGATATGCATAAGGAGGATGGATTTTTTCCTTGAAATATTTGAGATGGGGTGACAGCCTGGTTTCATTAAGTTTGGCCTCCACCATGAACCAGGGTTTCTGTCCCACTGTTACCAGAAAATCAACTTCCTTTTTTTCTACGCTTCTAAGGTAGTACAGGTGTGTTTTGTAGCCTTGATAGTCTTCAAGAAAATGAATTGATTTTAAGAGATGGGAGGCAATGCAGTTCTCGAACCGTGGGCCGTCATTTTCTATTTCAGACCAGTCCCAAAGGTATAATTTTGGTTCTTTTTTAAGAGACCGGTAATTCTTGGTATGGAACGGATATATGCGGAAACAGTAATAAAATGATTCCAGGATGTTTAACCAGTTACTGACAGCGCGGTGACTGACTTCCAGGTCTTCCCGGAGAGAATTAATAGAGAGCAGTGAACCTGCCCGTTCAGGCAGCATATCACCAAGAATCTGCATGCTGGACAGGTCTCTTATGTTTTCTGTTTCCCTTATATCTTCCCGGAACAGGCGGTTATGTTTCTCATTATGCCATCTGCGCAGTGTACGTGGACTCTGCCTGAGCAAAGGTTCAGGGAAACCGCCGAAACGGTCAAGTATTGCAAACATTTCCCCTTCTGCCTTGTCCGGGATATGGATTTCCTGCATGGGGTCGGGAATATTGCCTGCTCCGGTAAATTCCGCAAGAGTAAAGGGATGCAGACGGTAGTAATGATATCTTCCCAGCAGGGAATCCCCGCCTTTCCTGTATATATCAAGGCGCGAACTGCCTGTTACAAGAAAATGGTATTTCTCTTTCAGGGTATCATATTCACCCTTGATGTAGGATTTCCATTTTCTGTATTTGTGAAGTTCATCAATAATAAGAAGATCAGCGTCACCGGGCCATTCTGAATCGAGAAGCTTGCGCCGGTCTTCCTTCCTGTCCCACAGGCGGTAGCAGGGGTGGTGGAAATGTTTTGCTACCAGGCCCGTTGCCAGGGTTGTCTTTCCCACCTGCCTTGGCCCGCCAACAAAAACCATTTTTTCCGCCAGGTCTTCCAAAATATATGGAACAAGATATCTGTCCTTCAGCATGTTTTCCCCTGAAACGAACCCTCAGATTTGAAACTTTACGGCTTTTCAATTCAGAAGCAAGTATATAGGCAGCATGTAAAAAAAACAAACCTGAAACGCTCAATTCAGGACAACTATTTTTGCCTGTAAGCAAAAAAAATATAAATTTTTTTTGCGTCAAGTGGAAAAAATAAGCCCTGCATCCATTGTCATTTGAGAAAGAAAATCAGCAGACGAACCGGCGGGTTTTTACAGCCGTTACTTCCTGATACTTCGGAGCATTATCACAATTACCGCACAGAGGGCCACGCAGGCAGTTCCTGTCATGGTGGCCCTTATGCCTGCGTACTGGGCAAGAGTTCCCTGAAGCAGGCTGCCTACAGGAAAAAGGCCCATGAAGCTGGTTGTGAACATCCCCATGAGCTGACCCCTGAGATGGTCAGGGGCATTCAGTTGCAGAAGGCTTATGGCGCTTGTGGTGGTTATTACCATTATAAATCCGCTGATAAAGAGGATTGTCATTGCCTGCCAGTAACTAACTGCCATGCCGGTAAAAATCAGGGATATGGGGAAAAGTATCACCCCTGTCCACCACCAGTTCTCACGCTCACCCCTGTGACCGAAAACTGCCACGAATATGGCGCTCAGCAATGCGCCAAGGCCGTTTGCCGCGCACAGGAACCCATATTCTTTTGCACCAAGACCCAGTATGTCCCTGCCCAGTGATGGCAGCAGTATTGAGTAGGGGAGAAGCAGAATGCTGAACAGCACCACTATCAGCAGGAGAGGTCCCACCACCCTGTGAGTACGGGAAAAACCAATAACCTCTCTAATGGAATTTATGAAATTTTTTCTTTCGCTGTTTTTGGGAGGAGGTGTGTTGACGCCTGGCATTACCCTTCCCACTGCGGTAAGCATAATGATGACAATTACACATGATGCGGCCTTTATGTAGAAACAGGCATAAAGCATTCCTGCTCCCATGAGCATTCCTGCAATTGCAGGCCCGGAAAAGCGTGCAAGGTTGAACGTGGTGGAGTGAAGTGCAAGGGCGTTGGTGATGTCCTTCCGTCCTACAAGATCGAACAGAAGGGACTGTCTCGCAGGCACTTCAAACGCCATGCCTGCGCCAAGCATAAAGGCCAGGGCAAGTATTTCATAGACATTTATGAGGTCGTACTGAACAAGGATTCCGAATACCACGGACTGGGCAAGCACAATGGTATGAATCCCCCTGAGGAAGTTGATCCTTGGAAGGCGGTCTGCGAGCCAGCCACCCCAGAAGGCGAAGAGCAGTATGGGAAGTCCGGCTACTGCGCCCAGAACACCCACTGCAAGCGGAGAATCAGTCAGCTCAAGTATGAGCCACCTCTGGGCCGTTCCCTGAATCCATGTACCAAGAAGCGCTGCAACCTGGCCGGATAGAAGGAGAGGAAAGCCCTTGTGGCCAAGGGCTGCCAGTGCCCTGGGTAACGCCCTGTCAGTGTCTTCAGGAGGTGTTTCAGGCGAGTTTACTGGCAATGTCCTTTGCAAAATATGTAATGATGATATCCGCTCCGGCCCTGCGGAAACAGAGAAGGGATTCCATTACCACCTTCTCTTCGTCTATCCATCCGTTTCCTGCAGCGGCCTTTATCATGGAGTATTCACCGCTGACCTGGTACGCGGCAATGGGCAGGGTAAACTCCTGGCGCAGGGCATGGATTATGTCAAGGTATGGCATCCCGGGCTTTACCATCAGGATGTCAGCACCCTCTTCCATGTCAAGGGTTGCCTCCCGCAGGGCCTCCCTTGCGTTGGCCGGGTCCATCTGGTAGGCACGCCTGTCTCCGAACTGCGGGGCACATTCGGCAGCTTCCCTGAAAGGGCCGTAAAAGGAAGATGCATACTTTACAGCGTATGACATGATTGGGATATTATCCAGATTATTATCATCAAGGGTCTGGCGAATGGCCTCTACCCTTCCATCCATCATGTCTGAAGGGGCCACCATGTCAGCGCCTGCCCGTGCATGGGAAAGCGCTACCTTGGCAAGCAGTTCCAGTGTGGCATCATTGTTTATTTCCACATCTTCAGGCCTGCAGGCCCTGTCAGATGATTTTTTTGCACCCTTTTTACCCTTGCCGGAACCCTTGCCATGTTTTGACAACAGACCGCAGTGACCATGAGAGGTGTATTCACACAGGCAGACATCTGTAATAACGTACATATCAGGCACAACCTTTTTTATGCCGGAAACTGCCTGCTGGACTATGCCGTTACTTATCCAGGCATGTGAGCCCCTCTCATCCTTTTTTTCAGGGATTCCAAAGAGCAGAACTGCCTTTACCCCCATGCCGCTCAGTTCCCGGGCCTCCTCAACTACATTGTCAACTGACATCTGATAGCAGCCGGGCATGGCACCTATCTGTTCCCTTACCCCCTTTCCAGGCACTGCAAACAGGGGATAGACAA
>WFRQ01000496.1 GCA_015486425.1 Deltaproteobacteria bacterium
GTCGTAACGGTGAGCCTGCCATGATGTGGCATGGGAGTTTTGTTCGCATGCCAGGGGCACTGAGGGCGCGTTTTGCCGATTTCAGACATTATATGTACAAGGGCAAGGAGATTGACCAGGCCTATCACATGGGAGTTGATATTGCAGATCGTTCCCATTCACCTGTACCTGCTGGAAACCGGGGCAAGGTGGTGTTTGCAGGCTACCTTGGCATATATGGAAATACCGTTGTGCTTGACCATGGCATAGGCCTGTTCAGCAGCTATTCGCATTTGAGCCAGATAAACGTAAACCGCGGAGACATGGTTGAGAGGGGGCAGACCATAGGCCTCACAGGGTTTACCGGCCTTGCCGGAGGAGACCATCTCCACTACGGCATGATGGTAAACGGGGTGTTTGTCAATCCTGTAGAGTGGTGGGATATGAAATGGATACGGGATCATATTCTGGCAAACCTCACTTAGCCTGCATGTACTTGAACGGCGCTGAATCATCTGTGCTGTTGCGTGTTCGATACACAGGGTGCGGGCCTTGTCCATGCCTGCGGTTACGGAGGCGGGACAGTGCATAGAACCGTGAGTTTTGTTGCAGGGCCCACCACTGCATGTGTGTGTGGGCAATGGTTGCTGATTCTTACAAGGCTTTTCCTGATTTGCCTCTGCATTTCTCTGCTCTCCGCTTTTACCGTGCCCTCACCCCACGAGCTTCGCAGGGATTTTGCCGCAGAACTCAAGAAAATAAAGGAGAGTACGCCAGGTGCAAAGGCCCTTGCCAGATGGAATAAGTTAAGGGATCAGGCAGTTAAAGCCCTTGAGCAGGCCGAGATAAACGGCGCCTCTGAGTTTGCATCCACAGAGTATGAAGAGGCTGTTGACCTTTTCCAGAGAGCCAGGGACTATGCGGCACAACGTTCATACAAAAAGGCTTCATATCTTGCTGCAAAGACCGAGGAGATAGCCCGTTCGGCTTCTGAAAGCGCTCTGAAGGCAAGGGCCAGGATAGAAAAGAAGCTGTATAGCAAGCTTGAGCATCTCAAAAGCAGACTGGATATGCTCCACCAGAGACTTCCCTACGAAAGCGGGCTTTCCGAATCACTTGCAGAGCTCTATCTCCAGTGGTCAGATATCAGGCACTGTGTTGCCCTTGGACTGTATGACAGGGCGCAGAGCATGATCCCTGCACTTTCCAGCGCCATAGACCAGTTTCAGAAACAGAGCGCCATACATATAGACCAGGAGCAGGAAAATTGGGAAGATACAATCTGAGCCCTGACGCGCCGTATCTTGTTGCGGAAATCAGGGGCAGTGCAGATTTTCTTGCTAAGGTCATGGGCTTGAGATGTGTGTTGCAGCAGGGATGGAAAACAGTTCATGACATGCCGCACGCCTTGAAGGCGCGGACCCTTAAGCTGGTATGCCACGCTCCTGAGGAGGAGTGGGATAGGATTATACTGGATTTTTCCACAGAGTTTCAGAATTTCTGTGAAAATTTCTGCAGTGAGCCACGTTCAGATTTCAGACATTCCGCAGAGCCTGTTTCTCACAGCTTCCCTGAATCCGAGCTTCGTTTCAGAATTGAAGGATCAGCGGATATTGACGCTGATTTCCCTGATGAATCCCTTTTGATCACCCCCTCGGTGCGGGTGGTGCGTTCTCGTCTGGTCCCTGACTATCTTCCCCCTGGTGCTTCCAAGGGCAGGGGGTGTCGCAATTCCCGGGTTGATATATTAATAGAATCAGGCTGGGCATTTGGCACCGGCAGCCATCCAAGCACATGCTGCAGTATCATGGCCATTGAGGAGCTCTGTTCCCGAGGTCTGCTTCATGCAGGTACCCGTGTTCTTGATATGGGAACCGGTACAGGGATTCTTGCCATCTGTGCCGCACTAATGGGTGCGGGAGAGGTAACCGCAGTTGATGTGGACCCTGAGGCCCTCTGTTTTGCCAGGCGAAATACAGGGGCAAACGGTGTTGAGAATGTGGTCAGAGTGATGTCTGCTGAAGAGTGGGGACAGCAGGCCGGTTCAGGTCATTTTGATATATGCCTTGCAAACCTCACCCTGTCAGTGGCCTCAAATGTCATGCCCTCCATTGCCATGTCCCTTCATGCCGGGGGAATTTTGATGCTTGCTGGTTTCAAGAGCGGGGCAGCCCCTACTGTTCATGAGCTTCTGCATCGTCATGGGTTTGAGGAGACCGGGAGCTTAAGTCGTGATGGCTGGTGCGCGGTATTCGCGGGTTTCCCCCTGCCGCACCGTTCAACGGTTTGAATCATTCCTATACACGCTGGGTGGTGTGGGGAGGGCGGGGGAGACTCCGACTTTACCTGATTGGACAAAACAGGCTTCATCCCATCCACTCCGCCTGATTCCAGCAAATCCTGAAAAAGCTATTTTCTATATAATAGACCAGCCAGTGCCAATGCCGGGCTTGTCCAACAGCAGTGAAACGGCGAACGGTTCAGATTGTGGTTCGCAAACTACGCTCACACAATCTAACCTTATTCATTAGCTGATTTCATTCTTCCGTTTAATCCAGTACTCAGGTTTACGATGACCATGTGCAATTGCAAGAATCCACA
Organism: Deltaproteobacteria bacterium; assembly: GCA_015486425.1. GTDB lineage: Bacteria > Desulfobacterota > Dissulfuribacteria > Dissulfuribacterales > QOAL01 > S144-17. The sequence goes on from WFRQ01000496.1 coordinate 2,581, forward strand.
ATTTATCTTCGTGAATCATATACGCAATATAATAAGGAAACGTTTTCAGATTTACTCGGCGATATCCTCCCTCGCGAAGCCGTGGAACAGTAGGGTTTTTTAGAATCCACGTGACATGATTATCAACCTCGTCCATCATTCGCAATCCTAAGCCATCTTGTTCCCCTTCATAATAATCTACAGCGTTTTCAAGTTCTTTATACGCTTGCTGAAGAATGGTTACTTTCATTATGCAAAGCGATTTTCTATTTGTTTCTTTGCTTTATCATAATCTATGCCTATAGCTGTTCCAGCTTCTACGGCTTGGACTCTATCTGCGATTTCTTTTTCCCAATTCGCATTGACATCACTGGAATCAGAAGAACGATTGTCTAAGAAAAGAAGAAACCTGGCTATTTCTAGCCTTTCTCTCTTGGGAAGCCGAATCAATTCTGATGCAATTTCTTCTATTGATCTTTGCATAAACTGTTTATCCTTCGTTGCAAGGGGAATAAGTTGCGTTTGTTTAGCAGCTAACGTTGCTAATCAGCGCGCGGTTTTTTGCGTCCGTTGAATTAGCCTTGTGTACGCCCGTCATGGGCATGAACTTATGAGGTGAAAGTCCTCTGTAGCTGAACCACTGATAGAATCTTTCTATCATAAACTACTAGCCGACGGCAAGGGCATTACATTGAGGTGGTGTCTGACACGCGGCGCAAGCGCCTGCGCTGCGCGAGGAAGCCCGAGCGCAGTTAAGCGAGGAACGAGATTACGAAGCTGTGAGTCGACCTGTCTGCCGACAGGCAGGCGGACAGAAATCACATAAAGGCCGGACACTTCGGGGTAAGTCAGCACAAGATGGTAAAGCCCTGGGGTTCAGAAGACGTGGTAAATGGTATGCGTTCTCAGGGCACCCCATCTGCTGTGTTGGCAGGCGCTTGAAGTACGGGAAGTACGACTGCGCACCCGCCGCCTTGCATCTGCGCACCCTGTGAACGCTTACGTAAATGGGGAATGCATACAGTCAAGCTCGCTGATACCCCGTGATCATTTATGCGACAGTTCATGTCCTCATCCGGGAAGGCCTGCCTTTCATGCAGTAGCAGGCTGCTGTCAGTGAATAATCCGGTTGAAGGCGTTACCTGTGACCCTATGCCTGGCATTCCCATGGTGCTTCCACATGGAAGTGAGATACGAATTACTGGGAGCAGACAGACAGCAGACGCTGCAGCGCTTTCAGGGGTAATCTTGCTGGTGAGAAGGCAGCCGCCTGACCTGAAGTCAATCGAATAGTACTTCGGGACTTATTGTGCAAGAATCCCTGCTCCGTCGTAGTGAACCGCCCAGTGCGCCTGCCTGCCGCAGGCAGGGACCCGCACGCTGGGTGGTGTGGGGAGGGTAGGGGAAAACCCCGCCTTTACCCGATTATGCCATGATCTCATCTACTGGCAATATTTGTTTGCCATGCCGAACAGTCAAAATGCTAATAATGGTCTTTTCAATGCGATATATTATGCGATAATTACCGAAAATCAGCTCTCGAATTTCTTTCCTCTCAATTTTGGCACTATTCGACTAATCTCTGGGCTGACTTACTGGCAGCTACAGGATTATCTCGTGAAATATACTCAGCTATTTCTGCAGTCCGATCAATAGCAAGGGGAGCCCAGATTATTTTCATTGGGCTATTTTTTCTGAGATCATCTCTTTTGCCCTGTCTTGAGATATCCCCTCTCCATTTTCAATTTGGCTGATAGATGTCTGGATATCTTGAAGCAATTCAATTTTCTCAATCATAGCTTCATATTCTGCCACATCAAGTAGAACTGCGGCTCCCTTTCCACGCTGTGTAATTATCAATGGTCTTTTGGTTTCGCGAACTTGCTTTAAAAATGAGGCAATTCCTGTGCGAAATTCCGTCATGGAGCGTATATCTTCGTCAAATTTAATTCTTTGCATAGCAAGCACCTCTTTTTTGTACATTATAGCGTACTTTTTTCAGTGCCTGCAAGTAATATTTTATAGGCATAACGTCAGAATCCCTCTGC
>WFRQ01000497.1 GCA_015486425.1 Deltaproteobacteria bacterium
GAAAAACAGGGCAAGGCAGGCGACTATAAGGGCAACTGCCATACTTGCGGTCCTTCTTATACTGCTGGCACTTATTATTACCAATCGCTGAGGATATATTCATGAAAACGCATCAGCCTGCAAAGAACACGCAGAGGCCACAAGCCGGACTTCAAAAAATCTGCATGAAGACCGGCTCACACGGTAACAGTTACAGGTCATTTGCTGAAACGCCGCACTGTTTTTCTATAATCTCCGATGCCCCTGGATGTATGAAGCCCGCAATTACCGCAAGGGCCTTGATGAAGGTTACCGGAGACGGGCTGCATATAACATCCGGATTCACCGTATGAACCCTGCCAGCCTTAACTGCCTTCATCTGCCTGAAGCGTATCCATCTTTTCCGCTCCTGGGCTGCCACCCCGGTTTCAGTGCCCATAATTGCAATGATGATTACATCGGGGTCCATTGCAAGGACCTTCTCAAGGCTGGTATGCCCGGTAAGCTGGTCTGCAACTATATTTTTTCCACCTGCAAGCCTTATGTAATCGTCAGTAAAGGAATCGGACACAGAGGCAAAAAGCGGGTTTGCTCCTACCTGAAGAAATACACTCTGTTTTGGGAAACCGGAGCATGTATCAGTGATGCACTGGACCTTGCGTCTCACTTGTTGCACTATGGTCCGGGCCTCATTGTCGCATCCAAGAAGCTTGCCCAGCCGTAACAGGTGGTTGCACAGGGCGTTAAAGGAGTCCGGTTTTTCAAACCGCACCACCCTTAACCCCACGCGCCTGAGACCATCCATATCCCGTGGCTGTGTCAATCCGGTGGCAAGCACTATATCCGGCTTCAAAGTCGCGATCTTCTCGAGGTTGATCTCCATGAGCGTGCCTACCTTTTCCACATTCCGGGCCTCGGGGGGACGCACGCAGTAAATGGTATCCCCCACAAGCCTGTGGCCTGCGCCAAGCAGAAAGACATTTTCCGTATTCAGGGGGCCCAGAGAAACAATGCGGTCAGGGTAGGATGAAGGGTATGCGCTGGCAGCGGCGTAGAGGGAAATGGCGGCAGCAAGGAGCCACACTGCCGCCACTCCAGGGATATTATGTATCATCCTGATCAGTAATCCCACCGTAACCCCATGTAAAAATTGATGCCTGGCATGGGATAGCCCTTGACATAGGCATAGTTTTCGTCGAACAGGTTTCGTATCTCAGTCCTTAGGGATACGCTGCCATACCGACTGGTATCCAGCACCCTGTATGTGGTTGTCAGGTCCACCACGGTGAAACCGTCCAGGTCAGCCACAGGGGCAGGATAGGCCCCGGACTGCCAGTCATCTACGTCCTGGGGGCTGGTATAAGATATATTGAGTCTTCCGGAAAAACGGTCATAATCAGAGACGGAAATTCCAGATGACAGATTCACCGCGCTGGTATATTTGAGGCGGTCATGGGTATCGTCATCTTTGTAATCGGTAAGCCATGTCATGTTGAAGTACGGTTTTATCTCCCATGATATATCAAGCGGCTCTCCGATATCGTAGGCCAGACCTATCTCCATACCCTCAAGCGTGGCGCTTCCTATATTGTCGTAACTGGACGTGCCGTCAGGAAGATACACGCTCTGTATCTTGTCATCAAAACTGGTTGAAAAATAGGTAAATGATGCCTCAATGCCATATTTAGCAAAATCGACTCCGCCCTCGTAGGTGGTGCTTTTTTCCGGGTCAAGATCAGGGTTGCCCCGTGTAATGCCCCAGGGGCTTGAGCTGTATCCTCCCATCTGCCATGCAGACGGCATCATAAACCCCTGGGCATACTGGAACCTGAGTTTTATGCCGCCAAGCGCCTCATAGGCAAGCCCAACCATGGGGGTAAACCGTTCATCGTCTTCATCATTTCCACGGGGTTTTGTAACATCCACCGAGTACCAGTCGTACCGCATACCAAAGGTAAGGGTCAGCGCACCGTCAAGAACGCTTGCGCTTGAAAGCATGAACAGGGCAGGGTTTTCGTAATCGGATTCCTGTGGATCATAAGTGTCTGTCAAATCGTATTTTATCCAGTCAAAGCCTGCTGTAATTGTGGCAATCCCCAGGTTGGCAGTACCCTGTGCCTGGGCCCCGTACTGATTGGTGTAATTTATGCTCACCTTTCCATCGTCCCAACCGTCAGGGTTTGAGCCCACAGGGTCCATCCACTCGTTATCATCCTCACCAAAGAACCCCCTTGCCATCCACTGGAACCGGCTGTCAGAGGTGCTGCCATCATACCTGAAATCAAGTGACCAGTTCTTCTTGTCTGCATAGTCATCCAGGTCATTTGCAGTGATATAACCCGGTGTGCCCACGCCATCTATCCTTGACCATGTAAGGATCATGCCCAGCCTGTTGTGAGGCATGAACTCATAGCCGGTGTTAATACTTACGCCTGCACGGTAATCCATTCCGGTATTGTCAAAATCATTGCCGGCTCCGTCTGAGTAATCCCCGGAGGTGCCGGCGCTTACGGCCCCGGCAAAGTCAAACCCGTTATAAAGGGCTGTGCCACCCACTGCCCCGTCTGCAAGGCCAAAGTTACCTCCACCGCCCTCTGCAAAGGCGGAGTTGTCCCTGCCACGGCGGGTGATGATATTTATAACGCCTCCCATGCCGCCAGAGCCGTACTGAACAGCGCCAGGTCCCCTGATTATCTCTATGCGCTCAACATTTTTTGTGAGCAGTTTTGCCAGGTTGCCTGTGCCTGCACGTCTTCCATCCAGCAGTACCAGCACGTGGCTCTGAAGGTCATTGCCATGGGTGTCCGTGCGGAAGCCGCGAATACCTATTGATGTACTTGCACCGGGATACTTGTGGATATGACCTATGTTCTCCTCCTCCAGCAGCCCTCCAACCGTGCGGGATGCAGACATCTCGATATCCTGCCTTGTTATGACGGTTATGTTGGAACTTATGCGTGACAGGGGCTCTTCCGCCCTTGATGCGGTTACCACTATCTCGTCAAGTGTCCGGGTGGCTGCCTTCTCTTCCGCCCGTATCATGGCTGGCAGGCACATAAGCCCGGCCAGCACCACTGCCATCAGATAACCTCTCTTCATATCTTCCTCCGTGTGATGTTGTGTCCGGGCAGAATAAAAAAACCCCGGACCAAAAACAGTTTTGATCCGGGGTCCCTGATTTCCCTCAGATATACCACCATCTCTGTCCAGGGAGATGGCTGTAACGCTTCCAGGCAGGTCTTCTGACTTTCGGTTCACTCTACTTACCGCGCCTTCCCGGCTGATTAAAGCCAGTGACATAACTGCGGTGTTCGTCCCCGATTACAGCGGCGGGCCCGTCCCGGATTTGCACCGGGTTCCCTTTTCATCCACGTCAGTGGAACCTGGAAACGGTGCTGCATTGCGGAAAAAATAATATCCACAAGCGGCTGGAACAAAAATATTACCTTGAGACACATTTCTGTCAAGGATATCAGGCAGTGCAGGAGTGCTTTCTCTTACAAGCGGCAGTGGCCGCCTCTCTCTTGTGGGGGGATGGTGGCTGTGGCATTAATGCCGCCGCCTGTGACCGCAGGTCGCATGTTTGGAACCGGTTATTTCATCAAAGGGGGGGCAGCTCGTTCCCAAACTCCAGTTTGGGTATCAGCAATACAGGAGCATGCGAAGAATATTGAAGGTACGCGGTGCGAACACTGCATGGTAAAATCGGAAAGTTATTTCTGGACAGCCCCTTAAATGTCTTTAAGGGGTTGAAACCACGCTGCCCTGTCTTATTGTTAAACTATTGGAATGGTCATTTTGTACTGCACCTTAAACACAAAGGAGAATACTGTTATGGCAAAGACAATTACTGCAACCTATGCATCTGAAGCTTCTCTGAAAAATGTGTTTGATGACCTGATCAATATCGGGTTGCCTGCAGAAGAAATTTATACTGACAGCGCCAGGAAAGAGGTCAAGGTTATAACCGGGATGGATATTGAGCCTGAAATTATGGAAGTTCTGAAGCGACATGAACCTGTTGAGGTAAGTTAAAGAGGTGGTGAGTCATGATCTCTGCGGGGCAGGGCGGCTTTGCTCCTCTTTTTCTGCCTTCTGCCCCGTTCCTGCTGTTTCTGAAGATAGAGAAGTGTCCCTCATGGCGCCGTCTTTCCATTGTGGTGCCTGCTCCTGTACAAGTTCAGTGGTTACGAAGTCAGCATTTTGTGGAATTTCCTTGATATAAATATCCTGTTGGGGGAAAGGAATTCCTATGTCAGCGTCCTTGAGCGCGTCCCAGATAGCAAACATTACGGCTGACCTGATCTGGTTTCTGCCATGTTGGCTGTCAATCTCCGAATAGTATTCTACCCGGAAATTCACCGATGAATCCGCAAATTCAAAGAGATAAACCTTTGGTTTTTTTTCAAGGGTCACTGAAGGCACCATTGATACCGCATCCATTATTACTTCCTGAGCCTTGTGGGGATCATCCTGGTAGCGTATGCCTACCAGAAGGATAGTCCTTATCACGTTGTCTGACAGGGTCCAGTTGGTTACAGGCGTGGTTATCAGATCGGCATTAGGTATTATGACGTCCTGGTTGTCCCATGTGGTCAGCACAAGAGAACGCATTCCAATACGGGAAATGATCCCGATGTTATTGCTGATTCCTACCCAGTCCCCCACCCTTACAGGACGTTCCGCAAGGATAATAAGCCCGCTTATGAGGTTGTTGGCAATATTCTGAAGCCCGAATCCTATACCTACGCCAAGGGCGCCTGCAAACACGGTCAGGCTTGTGAGGTTAAGACCCATTATATGCAGAACAGTCATTGAACCCACAATAAGCACGGCATACTGGGTAAAAATGGAGAGACTGTTTCTGAGCCCCTTGTCCGCCACATTACGCCGCATGAGCAGGTAAATCATGTGGCGCGCAAGGTAGCTCAGATAGAGGAACAGCAGCAGAAAATATATACTTCCTGCAATATTTGCAAAGGTTATGGTTTGAGTGCCGCTATGGAACAGTGGGTAGTATAACCAGGACTTTAGAAAGACATCCACGGTATTACCTGTATTCCATCCATATATTCTTGCAAGGCTGTAGAGAAACCCGCCGAAAAACAGCAGATCCAGGAGGCGCTTTAAAGTGGCGGTGATGGATACGTCTGCTGAATCAGATGCCGGAGGTCCGCTTTCAAGTCCCGGCTTCCAGTTATTCAGCATGTCCCTGGCAAGATCACGGACAAGAAGCCATATTATGATTACCGCAAGAGAAAGAACAAGCTGACCGGCCACAAACCATGCCAGGTTAATATAGCCTGCAAGCCCGAGAACGGCTGCACAAAGAGCAGTTAAAGGGATACACAGGCTTGCAAATTCCAGCATGTGCACCCAGAACCTGCCCTTTTTGTTCGGGCTGATCCTGCTGATTACCAGGAGCCTCAGCCGCATGAAAAAATAGACTGAAAGCAGCAGCATGAACATGAACATGCGGTCAATAATACCCTTCAGGGTTTCAGACAGCAGCCCGGCGTTGGCAAGCCCCATGAGCAACGCAAAAATTGCGCCAAAGAAAAGCCCGACCGAAATCATGTGATGCAGTCTGAGCTGTCTCCTTGATGGCGCCACAAGACGGGATGCAAAGACAAGATAGCTGAACTTTATGGCTACCGGCAGGGTAAAGAACACTATGATGAAGAGCAGGAGTATGTGAAACTGCCTGGTTTCCATACCGAAAATCCATGCCGCAGCAACCGGTATGCCCCCTGCCAGTATGCCAATACGGCTTGTTCTCAGCAGCGCAAATGTCACGGCCCTGACCCTGGCCGAAAGGCGAAGTTCCAGGTTGGCAGGCACATCCTTGATGTCAGGAAGGAGTCCTGTGAGAAAGACCGCAAAAAGCAGCAGAACGCAAATGCCTGCAAATATGATCTTTCTTTCATTGTCTGCCTGTTGCCACCCAGTTTTGACAGTTTTGAACATATCTGAAAAAATATGTTCAAGCCTTACAGGAAGTGAAACAAGCTCTGTACCCATGCTCTTCCAGGCAGCAAGATCAGTAGGGATGATTTGTCGTGCCGTGAGGCTCTGTTTTACACTTCTTGAGTGAGCGGCATTAACACGGGTGATATCCTGGTTGATCTGTACCTGAAATGCCTTTAAGGAGTTCAGCAGCGAGGTAAGCTGATCAATAAGATCATTGAATAATTTTTTCTGCCTGTAAAAGAAGTGGTCTGAGATATTTTTAAGCGCATACTGTTTCTGCAGCAGAGACCATTCCTGCTGTACCACTTCAAGTTTGCCGGAAGTGACCGCAATAAGCGGTTCAATGTGAGCCTGTAATTCCTGCAGCGCCTTGAGAGTTTTTATTAATTTTCCAGGTGATGAGTCCAGTTTGCCTGAAAGACCGAGACTGTCATAGCGGCTCTTCATGGACTGGAGGTTGATCCTGGTTCTGAGAATATCAAGGGATTCCTCCATATACTCAATTTTCCTCTTGATGAGCTGCTGCTTCATTGCCCTGAGCGGATCGTCGGGCCTGATGGAGGAGAGTTCCTTTTCCAGGCGTGACGATTCCTTACTTGCCTGCTCCTCCTGCTTCTGAAGACGCTGCTTCATCTCGTCCAGTGATTCCTGATGCTGCATAAGCTGTTGTCCCTGATAAACAGCCTGTACGCTCTGCCACCACGAGGCTGCAAGGTCAGCCTTTTCCTGGAGGAGCTGGATTTTGCGGGACAGTATGGGTACAAAGTCCTGTTCCACCGTCAGGGTTGATTTGCTCTCCTCCAGTTTCTTGGTAAGAGCCGCTACCTCTGCCTCGCTGCCTTTCTTGTTTTTCAGTGTGTTTAACTGGGACTTAATGTCCTGTATCTGAGACTGTAGAAGTGCAACCTTGCGCTGCTCACTGGACAAATCCAGCTTGGCTGATTCCACATTTACCCTGGCTGCTTCCATTGCCAGTCGGGTCTCTTCAAGCATCTCGTCAGTAACTCTGTTGTGCTGGAGATCGCTCAGTTTTTTGTCTCTGTTTTTTTCCCGGGCAGTGATATCCTCCTGCAGCTTGTCAAGGGCATCCTTCTCCCTTTTGAGCATTTCCTGACGAAGCTGGATATAATCAGATGACTGTGATGGGGAAACACCCTGTTTGGCTGCACATGCCGTATCTGTCTGGTAAGACCCAAAGGTACAGAAAAAAAGGATCAACAGGGAGATATAAAAGGAAAGGCGGATCATTTCTTGTTGATTTTATCAGGCAAGGCCGGGGAACAGTTGAATCATTCCGTCAGCTATCATCTGGACACCTATGGCGGCAAGGAGCAGCCCCATTATCCGTGTGGCAATGTTCAGCCCAGTGATGCCGAGGCGTTCACCAATTGGTTCAGCAAGGCGCAGGGTAAACCATACTGTGACTGCAACTGCAAGAATAGAAAGACTTATCAGCACGTTATGTGTGATATCTGCAATATTGCGGGCATCTACAACCACCAGGCTGATTGCCCCGGGGCCTGCAAGCAGCGGGATGGCCAGTGGCACCACTGCCACCTCATCCCTGTCTTCATCAGCATTTTCTTCTTCAGGGCTTCGCTTCACATGAGACTGTCTTGCATGCATCATTGCAATGGCCATCAGCAGGATAAGAATTCCTCCGCTGGTTCTAAAGGCAGGTATACTTATTCCAAAAAAAGATAGGAGTGCCCCTCCTGCCCACGCAGAAAGCAGCAGGACCATGGCTACAGAAGTGGCAGTTATGCGGGCTATTCGTCTGTTTTCAGCAGGTGAGCGGTCTCCGCAGAGCGAGAGAAATACAGGTATTGCACCAAGCGGATTTACAATGGCGATGATACCGATGAAATTTTTGATATATGGAGTAAATTCAGCGGGAAATGTCATTATTATCGCCATCCAGAAGAAGGTATTTGCGTAACAGCAAAATGGTGTCTATAAGCTGATTCAGTGCGACTCAACAGCCACCTTTTTTAACTGGACGCCATATTCTCATCCTGAAC
>WFRQ01000498.1 GCA_015486425.1 Deltaproteobacteria bacterium
ATGTGTTTCCTTCTAAAAAACGTTCCACAGATCCGCGCACCGGCCAGGAACGACGGCATCATGTCCTGGAATCAGGGCTTCAGAAGGCGGTCAAGACCGCAGCTCGAAAGGCAGGCCTTGACAAGCATGTTACCTGCCATACCCTGAGACATAGTTTTGCCACAGCCATGCTGGAGAACGGTATTAATATCCGCGTGCTCCAGGAACTTATGGGCCATGCTGATGTAAAGACCACCGAACGTTATACCCATGTCATGGACAAGGATATTGCACGCATAACGAGTCCACTTGAAGGCATGGATTTGTAATCCTGCATGTGGTTATCCGCAAAAAGACAAAGCCACGTCTGAAGCATCGCACAGCGCAACTGCAACAATTGCTAAATTGAGCGTTTCAAAATTCGGGATCCCCATATAGCCGACTATAATGGGAATTCCTCTTTCGCGGATATGCAGCAAATCCGAACAATCGCTCAAATTAGCAATATGTATTTTCAGATAAAAAAATATCTTGCGGGATCAGACAGATGTCTGGAGAAAAATAAAATTTGATTTTTTTGATGGATTTAAAAAGATCAGGCCACTCCTCCCAAAACAGCCTGCTGTGAAAAGTAAAAATCAAGATTATCTCCTCCCCCAAGGATATCCTGAAAATTGATTTTTCCATTAACATATATTGACAAAATAATCAAGCGATAAAAAAACATTATATCAACTCCTGCTTGCCCATTGCAGAATCCAAATATAAACTACAAAGTAATAATATAATCATACAATTTCAGGTGCGTCTTGTTTCTATTATAATTATTGCCCTGGCAAGTAGGGTCTGCCGCATGGCCTTTTGGGTATATGGAGTTAATGATCAGGAGGAAATAGATGATGTCAAAGAAAATTATTCTGTGTTTTGACGGGACCTGCAATGACCCGGAAAGGGCGAAACAGGGCAGGGACTGGAAACTGGAACTTAAGGACAGCAGCATTACCAATATTTTCAAACTGCACCTGTTACTTGGCGGAGAGCCTGAGGCAGGCCGCAATGTCTTTGAGGGGCAGCAGAGTTTTTATTACCCGGGTGTTGGCACTTATGGCCACAAGCTGCATCAGATATTTAATGCAGCCCTTGCTCTTCCAAACCAGGACGTAGGGCATATTATCAGAAATGCGGCCCGGGATCTGGCGGAGGCATTCAGTGAAGGCGACCAGGTCTTTGTCTTCGGATTCAGCAGAGGTGCAGCCATTGCCCGCCGTTTTGCCGCGGTTGTCAATGAAATTGTCAGGCGTTACAGGCCTGACTGTGCGGAAATACGCATCAGGTTTCTCGGTGTGTTTGATACAGTAGCGTCTATCGGGCTTCCCAATCTTGATGATGACAGAAAACCCGTATCGGATGTTGTGTTTGAAAACTGCACAGTGGCTGCAACTGTTGATGAGGCTGTCCATATGGTCTCCCTTGATGACAAGCGCACAGCTTTCATGCCCACCCTCATGGCCTATGATAAAAAGCGGGTGACTGAAATATGGTTTGCAGGCGCTCATTCAGACGTGGGAGGAGGGTTTCGTTATGACGGGCTTTCAGATATCACCCTTGATTTTCTGCTGAACGAATTCACCATGCGCCGCCTTGGTCTTAAGACCCGTTCGCCTTCCTCCCTTGATTTTACTTCAGAAGATTATAAAAAGCTTGGCCTTGCCTATGATGACATGGCCATACAGCCCAACCCCCTTGGCCGTATTCACCAGCAGGATCGCATCTTCCTGCTGCGATGGACCCTTACAGACCGTGATCTGCGCGTGCACGTTGAGCACGAAAAACCTGCCAGTCCCGAGGAGATGTATCCACTGGTACACTACACCGTGGTGGAGCGAATCAATGGTGACAGTGATTACAGGCCTGTGTCCCTTAGCATAAGGACCCTGCACGGCAGGGAGGAAAACCAGGTAGTGCACAGGATATGGAGACCTGATGGAGGCCCCTATCAGGTGGTAAGGGGGCTTGAGGAGCATCTGCGAAAAGGGCCGCCAGCTCCCAGAAAGTTAAACGTGGGTGACTCAAGGCTTGTTACTGTATATGCCAATCAGAAGTATAATCGCGGCTATGTGCAGTGTAACAGGGGAGAGGAGTATACCTTTACTGTGGATATGCAACAGAAATGGTTTGACAGCGGCATTGCGTGCGGCCCTGAGGGATGGAACCGCGATTCCCAGGACTTCCCATGGTATGAGGACATACCTATTAAATTCATGGAAGATGAACGTCGCTGTCCTGAGGCCAACTGGTTTGAGATAGTTGGTGTGATAGGCAGGAGGGAACAGGAGCCCTTCAGGGTGCTGCACCACGTAAAAAACAAGGCGCCCCTTGCTGTTGATGGCATGAGCGGAGAGATGTATCTCTTTGCAAATGATCTTGATGACAGATACTCCAACAATCTCGGATTCATACAGGTAAGGGTGATCAGGGTTAAATAAATTGCTAAATTGAGCGTTTCACATTCCATTCCGGAGGCATGATAATGAACGGCTGGCAAGGCAGAGTGCTTGATATAAATCTCACCGAAGGAAAGGTGGACTGGAAAGACCTTGATCCGTGGCTTGCGGAAAATTTTCTCGGAGGGCGCGGCTTCAACTCCCATACGCTTTTCATGAACACAGCGCCGGGCACGGATCCCCTTGGGCCTGACAATATACTGTGCCTTGCACCAGGGGTTCTTACCGGCACTCCCCTGCCCCTTTCAAGCAGACTTGAGGTGAGCACGCTCTCTCCGTACAGCGGCATCCTCGGTGACGGCAGCGCAGGCGGAATGTTCCCCACATTCTTGAAACTTGCAGGCGTGGATCAGGTGATTGTACGAGGGGTTTCTCCTGAACCGGTATATCTGTGTATAGAGGATGGAAGGGCGGAAATCCGTGATGCATCTTTCCTGTGGGGAATGAATACGTGGGAGACAGTGGATGCGCTGAAAGAGGTGCATGGCAGGGATGTTAAGGTTGCCTGCATAGGCCAGGCAGGGGAAAATCTGGTGCGTTTTGCCTCCACCATGGTTGATAAACATTCATCAGCAGCAAGGGGAAGCGGGGCCGTGTGGGGATCCAAGGGCCTCAAGGCCATTGCGGTCAGAGGGACCGGGAAGGTTTCTCTTGCAGAGAAGGAGGGCTTCAGGGAGCTTGCAGACGCTGACAGAAAATTCTTCATAACTGATGATTTTCAGCACAATACTGTCCGAAAATACGGCACTCACATAGGTGTGCTGACCTGGGAGCCGGGGTACCGCCATTTTGAGCGATATCTTGATGAAAAGGATATCCCGCCTGAGCTTTTGCCCAATGCCTGGAAGCAGTATGAAAGCGGGAGATACGCCTGCTACGGCTGCCCTGTTGCGTGCAAGAACCGTTATGTTATCCCTGAAGGGCCGTACAAGGGCGAGGAAAATGCAGGGCTCGAGTATGAGTCCATTCACTGTCTTGGCATTAACTCCGGAGTAACTGCACCGGAGGCCATCATGGTGCTTTCAAACCTTGCTGACAAATACGGCATGGATGTTATTGCGCTTGGTAATACCATTGCCCTGGCAAAGGATTTGTACGCAAGGGGAATCATATCTGAAAGGGACACAGGCGGGCTCAGGCTTGAGTGGGAGGATGCAGATACTGAGACAGAGCTTGTGCACCTTACCGCGCTTCGTGAGGGGTTTGGAAATGTGGTGGCAGAAGGGCTTTACAGCATGGCAAAGATTATCGGAGGCACAGCTCCTGATTACTGCTGGCATGTAAAGGGGCTGTCCCGGGGTGTGCATCCCCCAGGTATTATGGCCCTTGCCCATGCTACCTCAACAAGGGGGGCAGACCACCTGCGGGGAAGGACATGGGCCTATGGTGAAAATGACGGCGAAATATTTGCAAAGCTGGTACGTGACGGCCTGGTGCCTGACGTTGAGACCGATGTGGTAAACTGTCTCACACTGTGCGAACGAGTCACAGCGGTTACAGATGCCATTGGCCGGTGCAAGGGGGCAGTGACAAGCTGGGTTGCGGCTGTGCCGCTTGTGTGGAAATATCCACTCATGGACGGGGTGGCAAGGCTTGTTTCAAGTGCCACAGGGGTTCCATATAATGAAAAAGATATTGAGACAGTGGGAGAGCGCATATACATAACTGAACGGGCCTTTAACGTGCGGCAGGGAATAAGTGCAGTGCATGACCGCATACCGCAGAAACCGGAAGTGCGTGATTCAGAGCAGGGGGCTGTGGAGCGCAGGCAGCACGCTGAAATGCTGAGGGAATATTACCGCGTGCATGGTTATGATGAGGAAAGCGGCGTACCCTCATCGCATAGGATGCAGGAGCTTGGGCTCAATGAAGCTGCCCGGATTCTCCACCAGGAAGAACGTGCCCCTGCATGGGATGGCCCTCCCCTGCGCGACCTGTCAGCATATCCGCACGGAGGGAAAAGGGCATGAAAAGTACGGGCGAAAGCTCTGAGTTTTTTCTATACAAATTATTCCCGTTTTGCCTCATCTCCCTGCTTATGCTTGCCTCCTGCACAGGTTACACGCATCAGGAGCCATATGAGGTTGAATTTCTCAAACGCGCCCAGACGTATGTGCAGGGCAATATTGAGGTGACAGCAGTTGTACTGAGCGCAGACGAGAGTTCTGCGCTTTTCGGGGCATTTGTGGCTGAAACTGGTGTTCAGCCTGTGTGGATCAGGGTTCGCAACAATGACTCTGTTCCGTACTGGCTCTTTTCCGTGAGTGTTGACCCGGAATATTTTTCACCTCATGAAGCCGCATGGAAAAACCACTTTACACTGGGCGCATACTCAAATGTGGAGATGGACTCTGTTTTCCGAAGGCGTCAGATTCACCCGTACATACCAGCCGGGGAGACTGTGTCCGGCTTTGTCTATACCCGCCTGGATGAGGGCGTTAAGACATTCAGTGTTGATCTCAAAACTGCGGGACGCCCAGGCAAGACATTTTTCTTCTTTACTCCTGTTCCCGGATTCAGGGCAGATAACGCTGACCTGAATATTACGGCAATCAATCAGGGCCGGGATATGGTGGAGCTGACCTCACTTGAGGAACTGCGCCAGTGGATTAAGGAGCTTCCGTGCTGTGTGTTCGGTGAGGACGGGGTCTCTCATGCCGACCCCCTGAACCTGGTAATGGTGGGACATCTGCAGGATATTCTTCCCGCCTATATAATGCGGGGCTGGAGCCTGGCGGAAAGCGCCCATTTCGGTGCCATCTGGAAGATGGTAAAGTCATTTGTTTTTGGAGCAAATTACCGTTATTCTCCAGTATCTCCACTATACCTGTATGGCAGGAAACAGGACCTGGCGCTTCAGAAGGCAAGAGAGACAATTGACGAAAGAAACCACCTGCGCCTATGGGTGGCGCCTGTACTTTTTCAGGGCATGCCTGTAATGGTGGGGCAGATAAGCCGCGATATCGGGGTACGCCTTACTGGAAAGCTCTCTCCTCCCACCACCCATGTTATTGATCCCGAAGTGGATGAGGCCCGCTGGTATCTTGAACAGGACCTGCTGCTGTCTCAGCGCATCAGCAGTGTAGGCCTTGCAAAGGGAGTGGGTTATGCTCCTGCATCTTCCCCCCGTCACAACCTGCTCGGTGATCCATATTATACAGACGGCCTGCGCCTTGTGGCCTTTTTCACAGAAAAGCCTGTATCATTCATGGAAGTGCACTTGCTGGACTGGGAGATGCCTGAAGATATACGCTTTCTGCACCAGGATGATGACTGATTCATGTTTTTCACCTGAATTTTCATGTTATCTGTAAGAAGAGAGATAACACCCCTGACATGAAATTCTATGGAAAATCCCAAGGAAGCGGAGCTTCCAGTTTATGATTCCCAAACTGGAGTTGGGGAACCAGTAAAATTGCTCAATTTAGCAAAACATATCTTTTGCTTTGAACCTTGAGCCTTCAACTATGAGCTATTTTCGAAAAAATATATATCAGCGTGTGTCTGCTGCACTTTTTCCCGTTCTGATGCTGCTTATTCTTCTCTTGCTGGCAGCAGGTGCCTGGCCTGCTCTTGCAGAGCAGCCTGCACAACAGGAACAGTCTGTTCCCGCGTTTATCACCATTGCAACAGGCCCTCTGAATGGTCTCTATTACCCGGCAGGCCGCGCAATATGCCGCATAGTGAACAGTGACAGAAACCTGCCCCACCCGCTCTGCTCTGTTGAGAGGACTTCCGGCTCCATCTACAACCTTAAGGCCCTTGCAGCAGGAGAGGTGGAATTCTGCATAAGCCAGTCAGACCAGATTTCCGCAGCCTATGCAGGCACTGGAGAATTCAAGGATGAGCTGCAAGGTCTCAGGATAGTATTTCCACTGTTCGAAGAGTCCTTCACAGTGGTGGTCAGGGCTGACAGCCCCATACGCCGCATCTCTGATCTGAAACACAGGATAGTGAGCACCGGCCTTCCAGGCTCTGGCGGATACGCCACATTACGTGCAATCATGAGGAGTATGGAGTGGGATTTTTATGATATAAAGCAAGTTGATACCATCAGCAATGCCAAGGCCCTTGCCAGGCTCTGTGATAAAACATTAGACGCAGTGGTTTTCACAGCCGGTCATCCTTATCCTCCTCTTGCCAGGGCTTGTGAAAAATGTGTTTTGAGGCTTCTGCGGGTGAGAGGAGCAGCAGTCAGCAGGCTGCTTGCCTCCTCCGGAGCGTACAGCCGCACCACGATTCCGGGCGGGTTTTACAGAGGAATCAACAGGCCGGTAAAAACCATAGGTGTGGTTGCAACGCTTGTAAGCTCAAGCAGTGTGGACGGTAAACTGGTATATCGCGTACTCAAAACTCTGAATGATCACATTGAAATATTCAGGCAGGCGCGTCCGGTCTTTGGCAGAGTTACAAGGGAGGAGATATTCAGGGAACAGATGGCCGCCCCTGTGCATGCAGGCGCAGAGCGTTACCTGCATGAGATCAGCTTGAAAGCAGAAGACCAAATACAGGATAACGGTCAGTAATGATATCATTTCTGCTCCGGCCTACGTGACCACCATGACGCCAGCACGGAGCCTGAAAGGTTGTGCCACAGCGAGAACACTGCACCTGGAAGGGCTGCGGCTGCAGAGAAATACTTCATGGCAAGCGCCACGGCAAGGCCTGAGTTCTGCATCCCGACCTCTATGGCAATGGTGCGGCACGTCCGTCTGTCCAGCCCTGCAAGCAGGGTGAGCCAGTATCCGGCTGCAAGGCCTGAGAGGTTATGGAGTATAACCGCAGCCGCTGCCGCAGGCCCTGTACCCGCAATGGTATCGCGGTTAAGGGCAACCACAATCCCGATAATAAATACTATGGAGGCAACCGAGAGCAGAGGCAGTATCTGTTTAACTGTTCTGAGCCTGGAGCCTGCAACAGTATTTATAAAAACCCCGGCTGTTACCGGCACAAGCACAATCTTCAGGATGGAAAGAAACATGCTTGCAGCAGGCACCGGCACGGTCTGACCGGCATACAGCCATGTCAGAAACGGGGTTGCCGCAACAGAGAGTATTGTGGAACATGC
>WFRQ01000499.1 GCA_015486425.1 Deltaproteobacteria bacterium
ATTTAGCCATTGCGATAATTGGGATGAGGTAGAAACCGGTGATAAACGGAGTTATCCTTAAAAAACTTGAAACCCTGGATGAAGTTCTTTGTGAACTGGACTCACTTGGCCAAGTTACAGTAAAACAGTTGCAGACATATTGGGTAACGAGGCGTGCAATAGAACGGGACTTGCAAATAATGGTGGAGATCGTGATTGATGTCTGTCAGCGCATAATTTCACTTTCAGGTCAGTCTCCCCCATCATCAGGTGCTGAGGCGGTGACGCGGTGCGTTGCTTTAGGCGCCTTGTCTTCTGAAGAGCCATATCGTAGGATGGTACAATTTAGAAACTTTATTGTTCACCGTTATGAACAGGTGGACGTGGAAATTCTGGTTACTTTGGTTAATAAGCGACTTGACGATTTCAGACGGTTCCGTACAGAAATTTTAAAATATGCGCAACATTAATTTTAATGCTACAGATGCGGTATGGAAGGCATTTCCTGATATTGTTGCCGTATGGGTGTTTGGGTCTGCTCAGAACGGGAGAATACTTCCCAATAGTGATCTTGATATTGCTGTGCTGTTTAAATCCTCCCCGGATATTGATAAACTGGCAGATTTGCGGGCAGCCTTGCAAGACGCCCTCAAGATCGATGAAATTGATCTTCTTGTACTTAATGCGGTGGATTCCATCACAGGATTTGAAGCAGTTAGTGGACGGACACTTTTCTGCAGGGACCCGGGTCGAAAGGCTGAATTTGTTTCCGGTATTGCTCGGCAGTATGAAGACGATATGGCCTTTTTGGCTCGCGGATTGCGGGCGATTCCAGCGTCTCGTGTTAAAGGGAAGCGTAGAAAATTTTAGGCTAAGCGGAACAGTCCGCGGAACAAAAAACAACTTACATAGAAGAATACTGTAAATGGATATTCTCTGGAAGAATAGTGGTGAAAGAAAATATACAAGTTAAAAGAGATCGGTTATTTTTGCGAGCAGGCCGGCCATGGAGATTGCTGAAAATACCATGGCAAAGGTAAACAGGCGTATACTCATGGCCCAGTTTTCACGCAGACCGGCATCGATTTTGGTGTCCATCCGTTCTATTATGGTGTCAAGCTTGGCGTTGACCTGGTCAAAACGTCTGTCGACCTGCTCGAAACGTTTGTCTACCTGCGCGAATCGACGGTCCATATCCGCCCGGATTTCTTTCTGGCCATGTTTGAGCTCGTCAACCTGCTTCTGCAGGTGATCAAAGCGGATCTCAAAGTATCGTGAAGTGGGGATAATATTGGCCACCAGCAGATCGAGTTCTTTTTGGTTGATGGATATATCTTTCTGTTCTTTTTTGTTTTCTGCCATGAGCCTTTTCTCGTAGAATATATGGTTTCTTCGAATCAAATATAACAATCAGGTACAGGTTTGACAAGCGACGGGCAATTTATGATAAAGGGGTCAAGCCTTTGCTTAATCCACCCAGGCCAGCTTATTTTAACCCAAGCTCGGGGTGGTCAAATTTGGGTTAGCACAGGTGGTCATTTTTAGGTTGTCATTACGACGGAAAGACCAACGTGCTGGGTACAGAGAATGTATTGGCTGATGCAGTGGCCAAAGGGGTGGCAAAGGTTATCTGTTTGAGTACGGATAAGGCGGTCTGTCGGATCAATGCCATGGGGATTGCCAAAGCAATGATGCAAAAGCTGATCGTGGCAAAAAAGTGTCGGACCACCAGCTTCCTTTTTTTACCGCACTTTGCATAGGTGATACATCCTGAATTCGTATAATAAGTGCATATCAAAATGAAATTCGTGGCCACTATCTGTTTTGGATTTTAATTGGAAAATTCTGTAATGCTTTATCTACTGTAGCCAGTGTGATTTTTTCCAGTTTGGCCTGCGCCGCAAGCATTCGATCAAATGGATCGCGATGAGGTAATGTCCATTCTCCGGCAAGTTGGGCATGTTGGGGAAACACTGCAAGGGCACGAAAACCGGCTTTATCGATACAGGCCGGGACATTTTTTGCAACAAGGGAGGCTTTCGGGAGTTTACCTAAGCGAAATTTTGTCGTTATTTCCCAAACCGATGCCGAACTCACCAGAATAGGATTTTCAGGGTCTTCTATCGTTTTCCGTATCCCTGCAGGCAAACGGTGATCATCAAACAGCCACCACAAAAAAATATGTGTATCAAGCAGAAGTGTTATCGTTCCCATGCCTGCAACTCCTCTTCAGGAAGTGGTTCGAAAAAAGCATCCGTAACCTTACCCTTTATTATCCCCGGAATTCTTTTGGCAACAGGTGATAATGGAACCAGTTTGGCGTAAGGCTTACCTGCTTTGGCAATAATAATTTCCTCTCCTGCATGAACCCGGGACAGTAATTTGGAAAAATGGGTTTTTGCCTCATGTATATTTACTATTTGCATTTTTCACCTCGCACTGTTAGTCTTTTTAACTTAGTCTATCATGGTTGACTAATGAAGACAAGAGATGGAGTGTGGACTGGGGACGGGGGTTGGTGGGTAGTGTAATTTCTTGATTCGTTTTATCTTTATTATGCGTAGCAAAATAGCGTTTCACCCCAGCGATTGAATTATATTCAAGTGTTTGCACGCTACCGGCATATATCCATAATTTACAGCCGTATTTTGCACATTGCACCAAGGATGCCGCAGAAATTCTGGCATGGGGTTCTCTGCCAGTACAGAGGTCTATTACAATGTTTACATCAAGAACCTAAATTGAGCGTTTCAAAATGTGGAAAGTTATTTTTTTAAAAACATTAAAAGGAGTTACATCGATTATAGCTTTCCAATTTTGAAACCCTTCGGGATTGCCGTCTTCACCGCATCTCCTTTGTCATCGGAACCCCCATATAGCCGACTATAATGGGAATTCCTCTTTCGCGGATATGCGGCAAATCCGAACAATCGCTCAAATTAGGTAAGAGTTATTCAAAAACTACCGGAGGTCATGTCTCGTGGCAGACATTCATAATCAGAAAATTATAATACTTGATTTCGGCTCCCAGACCACCCAGCTCATAGCCCGCAGAGTGCGTGAGGAAAAGGTTTACTGCGAAATCCACCCATTCAACGTAAATATTGAAAAGGTCAAGGCAGCCTCACCAATGGGCATAATCCTTTCAGGAGGCCCTGCCAGCGTCTATGACCATGACGCTCCTGCCATATCAAGCGAAATATTTGAGCTTGGAGTGCCTGTGCTGGGAATATGCTACGGAATGCAGTTGACCTGCCGAATGCTTGGCGGCACGGTGGAGCGTTCGGACCACAGGGAGTATGGCCCGGCGCGTCTTGCCATCAGGGATAACAGCGTGCTGTTTCACGGCCTTTCAATGGCGCCTGACACACACAAGGTATGGATGAGTCACGGAGACAGGATTGAAGAGCTGCCGGAGGGTTTCCTCATTACTGCAGAGAGCGAAACATGCCCGGTTGCGGCAATGCGTCACTCAAGCCGTCCAATTTATGGCGTTCAGTTTCACCCGGAAGTGGTGCATACTGCCATAGGCTCAGAGATCATTGCAAATTTCCTGTTCAGGGCCTGCGGGTGTGAGCCGTCATGGACCATGCATTCCTTTGTGGAGACCGTGACTGAGGAAATCAGGCAGAAGGTGGGAGACGGCAGGGTTATCTGCGCGCTTTCAGGAGGGGTGGACTCTACGGTTACCGCACTGCTCATAAACCGCGCCATTGGTGACAGGCTTACCTGCATCTTTGTGAATAACGGGCTTCTCAGGAAGAATGAGGCTGAGACTGTGCTGTCATTTTTGGAACAGTTAAAGTTGAATGTCCAGTATGTTGACGCAGCGGATCGATTTCTCGGGCTGCTTGACGGTATCTCTGACCCTGAAAGAAAACGCAAGATAATTGGTGAAGAGTTTATCCATGTATTCGAGGAAGAGGCAAACCGCATCGGGGAGGTGGACTTTCTGGCCCAGGGCACGCTATATCCTGATGTGATAGAAAGTGTCTCGTTCAAGGGGCCGTCAGCCACGATAAAGAGTCATCATAATGTGGGAGGGCTTCCGGAGATCATGAAGCTTGAGCTTATTGAGCCTTTGAGGGAACTCTTTAAGGACGAGGTGAGAAAGGTGGGAGAGGAGCTTGGCATGCCCTCTGATCTCATTTACAGGCATCCCTTCCCGGGCCCTGGGCTTGCCATCCGCACTCTTGGAACCATAACGCCTGAACGCCTTGATATTTTGCGGGAGGCAGATGCCATTGTGCTTGAGGAGATGAAGGCAAGCGGCTGGTACGCCAGGGTGTGGCAGTCCTTTGCAGTGCTTCTCCCCATACAGACAGTGGGTGTCATGGGTGATGAACGTACCTATGATCATGTGGTGGCGTTTAGATGCGTGGACAGCCTTGATGCCATGACAGCGGACTGGACCCGCCTTCCTTATGAACTTATGGCCCGAATTTCAAACCGCATCATAAACGAGGTGCGCGGAGTCAACAGGGTGTGTTATGATATAAGTTCTAAACCTCCTGCAACCATAGAATGGGAATAATCTGCTCTTTTCCGGAAAAAACCATGTCTCAAGACAAATTCGTACACCTGCATCTTCATACCGAGTACAGCCTGCTTGACGGGGCAATCCGTCTGAAAGACCTGTTTCCAAGGGCAAAGGAGTATGGCTACAATGCTGTTTCCATGACAGATCACGGCGCCATGTACGGGGCCCTGAA
>WFRQ01000500.1 GCA_015486425.1 Deltaproteobacteria bacterium
ACAAGATACCGATAGAATTCATGCTCATGCCCTGTACCCGTAAGCGCCAGCCTGCCGAACACAGGAACAACAACTGCCCCGAGGGCAGCATATTTCAACTTCCACGGTACTTCACCAAAATTCATATCCCCATCCTTCAAGACCAAAATCTTTCATGTTGCAGCGCCCAACCTGCGCTACCCCTAAGGGCAATACTAGATCAAACAGAGGATCAGTGCATTTTCACCACATATTTTAATGCTGCCACCACGGACAAAACACTATAAAATATGCCAACATCAACAGGCAACCCGCAGTTACATGCCCACAGAATACATTGCGATACAACATTATGAAGTTCGCCGGGTCAGTATGTCAAGTTCCAGGATGCCTGACGGCCCCATTAAACGGCGTGATGCCAGCATTGACACAGACATGGACCCCAGGGCATTTGCAGCAGAAATCATAAACATGACCACCATCTGATACTTGACGGCATCAAGAGGCGGAGAACCTGCAAGTATCTGACCTGTCATCATGCCGGGAAGGGAGACCAGCCCTGCAACTGACATGTTGTTTATGATGGGAATCATTCCTGTGCGCACTGCCTCCCTGAGTGGTGCGGAAAGGGCCTCGGCCCGTGTGGCCCCATATGTGAGCATAAGTTCTATCTCGTGTCTGCGCGCAGAAACATGTTCAAGAAATCTGTCAAGACACAGTGATATGCCATTAAGAGAGTTGCCGAATATCATCCCCAGCACAGGAATAACATACTGCGGATCATACCATGGCCTGGTTCCCACCACTGCCTGAGTAACTATTGTGCCAACGGTAAACGCCGAAAAGGCCATGGTCAGCATGGTATCAATACGTATGCCGCCGTAATACCATTTGGACCTCCGAACTGCCTCACGGCCTGCCATTACCAGCATGAGCAGCAACCACAGTATTACAGGAAGTGGATGGTGAATGCCGAAGACCTTCTGCAGAACAAACCCCACCATGCCAAGCTGAACCACACAGCGAAGAGCAGCAATGGCAAGGGATTTTTCAAGCCCGAGCTTAAGCCTTATGGAGATAAGCGCAGAACCTGCAACCAGCATGGAGGCGATAATAAGGTCAAGCAGACCAAGATGTATTACAGTTGAATGCATTGAATCAGTACCTTACCAGCTCACCCTGCTCCAGTTTAAAGGAAATATCTGCCATGGAGTTATAACCGGTTTCATGCATTACGCACAACACTGCTCTGCCCGGCCTGTGCGCAAATTCCAACAGCATGTCAACGCACCGCAATGAGTTCACACTGTCAAGGCCTGAGAGGGGTTCATCGGCAAGGATAACATCAGGCGACCATAGCACGGCTCTCACAAGGGCAAGCCTGTGCCGCTCACCTCCTGAAAGCTGCAGTGCGTCATGATCCATGGCAATGTGCCCAAGACCCGCCCTGTCAAGAAGAGACCGGGCCTGATCCATGTCAAAACACCTTGTACCTGCGTTGGCAAACCTGTAGGGAAAGTGCAGATTGGCCTCTACATCTCCGGTAAGCACCGGGGCATCCTGCATCATGAGAAGAACCCGGCTTCTCCACACGGGAAGCATTTCATCTGTGAACCGCGTACCTGCAAGCTCCCTGCGTGCCCCCGGTGTGTGAACAAGCCCTGCAGCCATCTTCAGCAGGGTGCTCTTTCCGCATCCTGAGGGGCCGGAAAGCATGGCGAATGCAGAAGCAGGAAGATACAGAGCCACATCCTCAAACAGTACCCGCTGGTCTTTTGAGGTTGCGGAAAAAGGACCGCACCTGAAAAAATTTTCCATTACCTGAACCGACCTTAGGGACTGTCCAAAAATAAATTGGATGATGGCGCTCTCAGATTTGTGTCAGGCTGAGTTTAACTGACCCAGCAAAACCGCAGGCGTAGCCGGGCTACGCCTCAGGATTTTGTGATTGAAGTTCGGCTCAGGATGGCCTGAAGATGAGATGCGAAATCGCCGAGTTATTTTGGGACAGCCCCTTACATTTATATACGTGCATTGACCAAGCAACAAGAATACACATGGTAAATCAGACCTAAACTTTTATGACATGGGGCTTGTCACCCCCCTGACATGAAAGTTAGCTCAAAGCTCAAAGTTGGAAGCTGAAAGCAAACATGGCTTCTTTTACTTTGAGCCTTGAGCTTTCAGTTTTGAGCTATTTTCACGGTAACCGCCATTCCCGGGACGAGCACAACGAACAATGAAAATA
>WFRQ01000501.1 GCA_015486425.1 Deltaproteobacteria bacterium
TACAGGAAGTACGTCTGCGCGTCCTCCGCCTTGTATCTGCAGCACCCTGTAAGCAGATACAGGAGAATTTGCACGGACTTATTGAGAAATTACCAAAATACAAGGTAACAAATGAATAAGGATGAACCTTCTATTTTAATAACCGGCTCCCGCGGTATTCCTGCCAGACATGGCGGGTTCGAGACCCTTGTTCAAAATCTTGCCCCCTACCTTGTAAACAGGGGGTGGGCTGTAACCGTGTATTGTCAGGAATCTGGCAGGGGGGCGATGTGGGAAGATACCTGGAGAGGGGTGCGGCTGGTTCATGTTCCTTCTGTTTTAAAAAATCCATATGGTTCTATTCTGTTTGACATGCTGTCATTGCTTCATGCTGTAAGGCGCACAGGGATTATTCTTACGCTGGGTTATAATACAGCAGTTTTTAATGTGTTTGTGCGAATGCTTCGCAGATTTAATGTCATTCACATGGATGGAATCGAATGGAAGAGAGCCAAGTGGAATGGGCTTTTACGGCTATGGTTCAGATTTAATGAACGGATGGCGGTCACTGCGGGTAACGTGCTTATTGCCGATCATCCTGAGATATCTGCAAGGCTTTCAGGTTTAAACAGCGGCAGAGATATTGCTGATCTGTTTTATGGGGCTGATTTCCTGCATGATGTTGATGCTTCTCCTCTATTACGTTTCAGCCTGGAGGCAGGCAGGTACTGCCTGGTTATAGCCAGGCCAGAGCCAGAAAATTCCATACTTGAAATTGTGAGAGCCTACAGTGCCAGGCCGCGTGGAGCACCTCTCGTGGTCTTGGGCGATTATTCTGAGAACAGGACGCCGTATACGGAGGAAGTGCTGGAATTTGCAAGTGATGAAGTTATGTTCCCCGGCCCAGTATATGAAAAGCCTGTTCTTGATGCGCTAAGATATCATTGCAGGTGCTACTTCCATGGTCATACCGTTGGGGGAACAAATCCCTCACTTGTGGAAGCTATGGGTGCATCAAATTTTATTATTGCCAATGATAACAGGTTTAACAGGTGGGTTACTGGTAGTGATGGTGCACTTTTCTTCAGTGCAGTCCATGATCTTGAGGGGAAAATAACATTACTTTTTTCTGACAGATTGAATGAAAGCGCCATGAAACAGGCATGTATTGACAGGTTTCGAGAAAATTTTACATGGGAAATAGTGCTGTCACAGTATGAAGAGTTTCTGAGTCGCTGCCTGGGCAAGGCAGGGATGGACTGAAGGAAATTATGACGTTGAAAATTCCACATGTGACTCTGTTACTGCTTCTGATTATCTCAGTACTGATGGAGAGCGACATCGCTGCCTCTGCAGCCGCCAGTTTGCAGTACAAGGTTGTAAGCGTGCCTTTTGACGAGTCAATTCAAATGATTTTCAGGCAAAGGGCGGAATACATTGATGTGTCATGGACCAGAATTCATAAGGGGAGAACTTCCGATGCAAAACCTTTGTATTCTGTATTTATAGAACACCGTGGCGTCAGTGATCCGGGTTTCTTTAACAGGAAATACAGGGAATACAATGTAAGGATTATGGATAACAGACCTGATGGCAGATATAAAGTCTTGCAGCGTGCAGACGGCGTCAATGTGCGTGATGTGATTACAGAACATATCACAAGGCTTGCCAGTCTGTGTGGATATCCGGAGCGCAATATTATTTTAATGTCCAAGGGAGTAGTGCTGTTTCTGTATGAACTCACTGGCGAGGTTCCAAGAATGAATTTCCATATTTTCAAAAATGGAGCAGAGCGATGAGAGATGGACAAGTGATTTTTGTTTTATTTCTGGTTTTGCTGGTTGCTGGGTGTGTTCCTGCTCAGGTAGCTAAATTGCCCCATATGGGCACTGAGACCGCTCAAGAGAGGCAGACGTTTCTTGATATTCCCGATAATTATCTTCTGGGCGAGGGGGATAAGGTGAGATTGTCACTGTCCAATGAGGTTGTGCCTGTAGACGCGGTCTGCGATCATGTATACCAGCTTGAAGTAGGCGATATCCTGGAGATTAATTTTTTCAATCACTGGGAATTCAATGTGACGCGCACTGTCAGACCTGATGGTTTTATTACAATGCCTTATTGCGGGGATATGAAGGCAAGGGGAACAACCAATGAGCAGCTTGCCGCAGAGATTGCAAAGTGCTATTCCAGCATCCTTGAATCACCAAAGGTAACGGTGAATCTTTACCTGCTCAACTCGCAGAGATTCAAGGATATAGAAGGGGAGTATGTTGTTCAGAACAACGGATCAATGCAGCTTCCCAAGATTGGCAGGGTAAAGGCAAGCGGAGAGACGCTTGAGCAACTATCGCATGAAGTCGAAAAATATCTTTCCAGGATTTATTTTGACAGGCTGGATGTCCAGGCAACGCTTACCCATTGCGCAAATAATAAATTTTACATAGCCGGAGAGGTTAATAAACCCGGTATTTACAGTATTGAATCCAGACTTTCAGTTCTGCAGGCAGTCGTAAAGGCCGGAGATGTAAAACCCAGCGGGAACCTGGAACAGGTGGTGCTTATAAGGCGTATTTCTGATGATATTCCACAGGTAAGAGTCCTGAATATTACTGATGCTCTTCTCAGCAATGATTTTATGCAGGACGTGAAAGTACATCCTTATGATATAATATTTGTGCCCAAAACCAATATAGCCAGTGTGCGTCAGTTCCTTGATGATTACCTGTTTGATCTTCTGCACCTTTCTACAACTATGGGTTTTTATTACACTAAAGAGATACAGAACGTAAGTTTCTAAGGTGACGGTATGGCAAAAAAAGTCAGGGGCCTGAGTTCATACTCCGAGGCAATCAGTCTGAAAAAAATATTTCATGTACTTTTCAAACGCAAGGTCCTTATCCTTGTTTTTCTTACAGGTTCAGTGCTGGTCGCACTGGCCATGAGTTACCTGTTCAGCCCTGTCTATGAGACGGATGCGGGAATATTTGTAAGGATGGGCAGAGAGACACTGAATCTTCCTGCATCGGTAATCAGATCAGAGATGGTTGTCGCAGACCCTGTCATGACCCAGCTCAACAACGAGGTAAATCTGCTGTCAAGTGAGAAGCTGATAAAGCAGGTCGTTGAGAGGCTCGGTCTTGAGTATTTTCTTTCAGAGCCTGAAACATTGTCTGAAAAATTTATACATTCCTCAATACGTCTTGGGCGTTGGCTTCTTGAAACAACAGGGCTCCTTTATCCATTGGACAGGAAGGAGAAGGTGATCGTAAAACTCAGGAAAAATCTTGAGATAGTTCCTGAAAATGATTCGCGCATGATAACTGTTCATTTCTTCAGCAAGAATCCTGAGCAGGGAGTAAAATTTCTGAATACACTGCTGCCTCTTTATCTGGACGCCCATCTCGAGGCTTACAGCTATGATAATGAAAGCAAACTTTTTTATGACGAGATGCATAAGGCGTTGGAAGAATGGCAGAGGGAGATACGTGATCTTGAAGCATACAAGCAGAAATGGAACATAACAGCGCCTGAAATAGAACAGAAGGAACTCATGTCCAGAATATCGGACATAGAAATGGCTCTTAAGACCGCAGGCAGCATAAATCCTGAAAGAATGAATAAACAGACAATGAACAGTCTGGATATACTGTCCCGCGCTGCCGAGAATCCGGTTCTTTCCTCGCTGGCTATGAAACTTATAGATATGGAGGTACAGCGTGATGCCATGAGTGCGCAGTATACCGATGAATATAAACCGTACAGGGATATTAAGAAGAAAATATCACGGCTCAGAAAGAGGCTCAGCAGTGAAATCAGTAATTCCGGGGCAGTAGCCAGGAATATGCTTGAGTCGCTGAAAGAAAGATTGACTCTGGTATCCAAAAAGGCTGACACTATCAGGAAGATGAATCAGGAAATCGATCTTAAACGCAAAAGATATGTCTTTCTGTTGGGTAAATATGAGGAATCCGTTATGCTTCAGGCAATGAATCATGCGAAGATTGCCAATGTTACGGTTACCGAGCCTCCCTCTGTGAAACCGGCCCCTGTAACACCCAAGCGGATGCGTAATATTCTGCTTGGCGTGGTGTTCGGACTTTTTGGCGGAATATGGGCTGCCATGATATATGAATATCTCAGGCGCACAATATCTTTCCCTGAGGACCTGGAAAGTCGCGGCATCCCTTTTCTTGCATCATTCTCTGATCAGGAAACTGGCGCTGATATGTCTGTGCCCTGCGAAGGGCTGTATTTTGCCTTGAAACCTGAAATCAAACATTCTGGTGGAACAGCGTTAATGTTTACCTCTGCCCGGCATGGTGAAGGAACATCCACTGTGGCAGATATGTTCGCGCGTTATCTTGCTGATAACGTGGGCTGCCGGGTGTTGCTGGTGGATGCTGACCTGCGCACGTCAGCGCTTACACGCAGGTACGGACAGGAGAATATGCCGGGTCTCAGGGATATGCTTGTGGAACAAGTTGACATTGAAAATGTTGTTCGGGAATCAGATCAGGCAGGTCTTTATTTTATGCCAGCAGGCGGTCGGGTCAACAGGCCGGGCCGGGTTTGTCATGTCGCAAATTTTGAGGACAGGATAGTTGATCTGACAAAAAAATTTGATGTTGTTATTTTTGATACTGTGCCTGCTGCCGCTTACCCGGACTTTGCCAGTTTTGCCGGTGTTGCACATGGTGTAGTCCTGGTGGTTGAGGCTGAGGTTACCAAGGCTGAAGTTGTGGAATATGCTGTGGTCAGAATAGAGAAGGTATGTTCCAGGTTCCTCGGAGCTGTTATAAACAAGCGGCGTCAGTTTATTCCAAAGGCTGTTTACAGGTATATTTAATGAGCAGTACCTGCTTAAAAACCGGTTTCAGGGAATTGATTGCAGTCCTGCTTATCGGCGGTCTGGTTGGTTGTACCGTGGCCATGGTGCCTTGGCGTATGGCTGCTATTATAATATCTGCAGCCTTATCCATAATAACCATCGCATTGTTCAGACCTGCATGGTTTATGTATATTTTCGCAGGTATAATTGTTTTTGTGGAGGAATATCCCGCTGTCTCCATCGAGACCAAACGATGGATACGAACGCCTTTTTACGCAAAATCGATCGGTATCCCCGGTCTGTATGCATATGATTTATTTTTTTTGTTTGCTGTCCTCATGCTGTTTATCTCGTTTGCCAGCAGACGCGGCAGGATGGAATTTCCTCGTCAGCTTGCGATTCCTGTCTCTTTTTTTCTTTCAGTTCTCATAGTTTCTACAGCAGTTTCCATTATTCGGCAGTTTTTCTCACTTCCCGTATTGCACTATGATGTCAGTACAGTGGGGTTTGCCTTTCATGGGGCTGCCGTCTATATGATAGGTTTTGCTCAGACAAAGACATTCCTCTATCTTTTCATAACTGCCTTTTTCTTTTATGTGCTTATGCGTGATCATGACAGGGTTTTCGGTGTTATAGGCGTGATGGCTTTTTTTGTTGTCTTTGCCGCCTTTGGTGGAGTGTACAGATTTTTCCATCATCCTTACCTTCAACTGCAGCAGGGAGTTCCGCTTTTTTATGACACAGCCTCAAGCATGGCATTCCTGCTTTTTATAGTCTCTGTGGCAGTAGCTTTCCTGTTGAAACTGAATATGTCTACCTTCTGGAAGGTTTGTGCAGTGGCGATGTCACTGCTTCTGTTACTTCTTATTGTATTATCCTTTCGCAGAACAGTCTGGCTCTGCTGTTTTATAGTTGTTGGCTGGCTCTTTTTCAGACATGGCTCCAAAGAAGCGTTTTTGAGGAAGATATTTGGTGTTATTGCTGTCATTGCCGCTTTGCTTCTTGTAATGGA
>WFRQ01000502.1 GCA_015486425.1 Deltaproteobacteria bacterium
AGCAGGAGCTTCCAGTTTGTAGTTCCCAAACTGGAGTTTGGGAACCAGCAAATTAGAACTTCCTTTACTTTGAGCCTTGAGCTTTCAGCTTTGAGCTATTTTCGGATAAAGTGATAGGTAAACGAACAAATTTCCAGCACCATGCAGGAAAAACCCTTAAAAACTCCATGGCTCTATGCCGCAGCAATCATCCTTGCAGCTCTCTGTCTGTTTTTTGTTTATCAGACCTCCTATCTCCACACACACCCCGCAGGCGACACATACGATCAGGAAAATATCCCGGGCAGGGCACTGATGGAGGATATCTCCCTGTCAAGTTTCAGCAAAGGTAATAAGGTGATATCCATCCGCATAGGTACAGTGCACATAACAGGTAAAAAAAGAGGGTTCCTCCGGTTCGGCTTCTGGAAAGTTTTACGCTGTAACGATGTCACAGTTGATGTATACCCTCCTGCCTCGGAAAGAGTGCTCTCCGGTGAAGATATCATCCAGATAGTTCTAAATAATAATGAACTATCTGAACAAAAACCTTCAAACCAGGACAGCCAGCCGCCTCTTGCCCGCAGACTCCAGAACATTGCAGGTCAGAACCTGGCATCCATGAAAGGTCTTGAACTGCACAACATCACGCTGAACATACATGATAAGCATGGTACAGCATTACTGATCAGGGGAGGCCGCGGTGAGATAGCATTTAACAGCACCGTGATGACATTTTCTCAAAATGTCAATATACAGACACAGGAACCTCCACGAACCATGATGGCAGATGTTGTGAAATGGGACCTCTCAAGGGGTGTTCTTGATGTGCCGTCAGGGAGCGCTTTTATCCTTAATGGGCGCCATATACGGGGAAAAGGTATCAAGACCGACCTGAGGTTGAATGTGCTTGGAAAAAACACGGCTTTTTCGTGTATTCCAACGAACTCTCGTTGGAAGCCGCATGAAAAAAAGCCTTCTGGCATTTGCGCTGCTGAAGGGAGGAGCGCTGCTTAATATCCGTCAAAGGGGGGAGATATGAGTAACACAAGGAGAATGGTTTTTAATTTTTCTGTTTTTTTTACGCTATCACTGATTGTCACCGCAATGCCCGGCCGCGGCATGGCGGACGAAACTTCGGCGAGCCAGTTTGTTACTCAGGGACGCACGTTTCTGTCGCAGCATGACATACCTGCTGCCACTGACTCTTTCAGACAGGCTGTGGAAGCTGCCGAACCGGATGACCCTTCATACCAGCTTGCCAATCTGTTTTACGGTGTAACCAGGGTGCTCAATGTTGCCTACAGTGACCAGGCAAATGCGCTGCTGGACCGGACCGGAGCCAGCTCTGAAGGCAGAAACCTTTATGACCTGGATGTTGAATTTCCCGAAGACGATGACGGTGACCTGGTGCTGCCGCCTGATTCTCCACGTTCAGCAGAGTACATAAATTTCCTCGAAACCGTGCTTGTGCCTGAAATTGATGCGTCTCTTAATGAGAATCTTGCCGTGCTGTCATCTACTGTTTCAGTAATGCTCACACCAGAGGAAACAGGCACAGATGATCCAGTTGAATTTGACTACGGCGATGTCCTCATGTTCAAATACTGTCTCTACGCCACAAAATCTACAGTTAACATATTGAAATCATATGACCTTGATGTGGACACAGATGAAATCCTGCCACCACTTGTAAATGGCTATCATTTTTCTATAAACGATGATCTTCTCAATATATATCCTGAACTTTTACAGCTTCTCACTCCAGATCAGATGGCAGCCGCAGGTGATTCCATTGAACTTAGCCTTAACACATATCTGCAGGCGTCAGACTTCATAAGGGCTGAGACAGACAACCAGGAGGATGACTTCATATCGTTTGACCCTGACTCCTTTGATGATGAACAGGACTACAGAGACCTTATGACAGATCTGCTTGGATCCCTTTCAGAACCTACGGTTATAGGAAATGGCGATGAGGAGCATCCAATGACCCTTTACCTGTATCCGTTTTTCAATACCCCTCTCAGTCTGAGGGATTTCCTGCCTGATTTTGATGCAGACAGCCACATCATAAGCTGTACCTTTCCGGATCCGACATTTGCAGGCATTGTTGTGGATTACTCAAATGACGACTGGAATTACCTGCTTGAACTGGACATACCTGTCCAGGGAAATGTAACAGATTCACTTCCTGTTTCAGGCACAATCCATGTGGAAAGTTTTGAGGATTACTGGAACGGTAATTTCTATGACTTTTCAGACAGTACAACCATTGCAGGGCCGGGTCCATACACGCTCAAGCAGACAACAGACTCAACCGTATGGATCAGGGCATGGAGCGATGAGGATGGAAACGGGATCCTGAGCCCGGGAGACCTGTTTGGCGAGGCGGAGCAGAATCCCGTTGAGGTTACATCCACCAATTGCACGCATGAGGGCGTAAATGTTGAACTTGATACTGAAATAACCGGCATTGTTGGGCGCGTAACTTACAGCGACGGCAGCCCGATTTCAGGCATCAGTGTGAGTGCCGTAAGGCCGGAGGATGATGCTGAATGGTGTTCATATTATGATAATGTATGGGCATCCACGGATGAAAACGGCATGTTTGCCTTTAACGGCATCCCGTCTGGAATGCCGGTCAGTATTGACATTTATGGTCTATCGCAGGGATTTGAAACCGGATACTGGACTGGAAGCGGCGTTTCAGATACTTGCGGGGATGCTGCAATATTTATTGC
>WFRQ01000503.1 GCA_015486425.1 Deltaproteobacteria bacterium
AAAGGCTGCTGGTCATCTGTGATCTCCACAGCCTTTCTATAGTTTTTGTTTTTCATGGATTCCGGTTTTATCACGTAGGGTGCGCACCGCACACCTTCGTTATTTTGGTCTTAGGGGCTGTCCAAAAATAACTTACCGATTTCGCATCTCATCTTCAGGCCATCCTGAGCTGAACTTCAATTACAAAATCCTCAACGTAGCCCGGCTACGCCTGCGGTTTTGCCGGGTCAGTTCAACTCAGCCTGACCTAAATCTGAGCACGCTATCATCCAACTTATTTTTGGACAGCCCCTTAATTGAGCGCTCGGTTCAGGTTTGGGTCAGTTACATAGCCGCAGCACGTTATGATATTGAGACAAACAGGGAATGCTCCCATCCTGCTGTCGCACCGCTGAATATATCTCTCTATGCGAAGTTACATTAATATAATGTATCAATCAACCGCAGTCCTGACTGCAGGTGCTGTTTCCACCAGAAAAGAAGATATGAACCTTCCGTCCGGTTTTTCATCTTTCCTGCATGAAAGCAGCTCTTCTTTCATGGGCACTGTGGCCTTCTGCACTATCAGATTTGCAATTTCAGAGTCAATGGCAGCAATTTTTTCTATCTCTTCTGCCATCCGTTCCGCGGTTTTCTGCCCTGCATCTGATGCCATCAGGTCTCTAAGCTCTCCAAGCCTGGCATCAGGCACTGGCACCACAACCGCAGCGTTGTCAAGCATGAAATTCGCAGCAGCGGTTGCAAGCCCGTGCCGCCAGTTGAACTCGGCCCATGACAGGAAGTTGGTGTCTTCCCACGCTATGCTTTCTTTCCACCTGTCCCAGCGCGGTTTCAGGTGTTCCATTGTTTTCTTCCATGCTTCAAGTTCATCCAGCATTTTTTCTGCCTGATTTACCTGCTCCATGGAGGAAAACGAGGTGGTTTCATGGGAGCGGCTGTTCCAGATTTCCGGGAAGTGATTATTAAGTGCCTTGAACTGATCATGATATTCATCTGGGATGAGTTCAAACCCTGCATCAATGGCTATTCCGCGGGCCCTGGTCCTGATTCCTGACAGGCGCCACACGGCAGCCCGCACCAGGTCTTCCAGCACAATATCCACAAGCAGCTTTTCAGGAGATTCCGTACCGCGTGCCTCCTCTGTGGTCTCAATGCCGAGGTTCAGGAGCGCAGCAGTTTTTGAAAGGGCCTTTTTCATTATATCAGGATCGTCCAGGTCAACTCGGTCCGCCATGATGATTTTGTTGGCAACGCCGGTCCATTCCCTGATAATCCGTGCCATGTGCGGTGTGTCGGCAAGGCGTTGGATTGATGCCCTGAGGGCCGGGAAATCAGATATATACAGGGTAGGCACAAAGGCTGGCATCTCTCCGGTATCGGTCCCCATGTTTGAAACGGGTTCAGATTCCGGGTGTCTTGCATCTTCAGGCGGCACAGGAGCGTATATGTCAAGTGAGCTGAAATAGTCAGGTATGCCAAGGTCTGCAAGCCTGCCGCAGCGCAGCTTCCATGCAGTTTCAACACACTCTGTGCGTGTCTCTGTCAGGATGGTCTCCATGCAGTCTCGGTAGAAACCGGGGGAAAGTTCCAGCAGCTTCATTATGACCCGTGCCCAAAGGGCCTGGAGCTTATCATTTGTAAAGGCAATATAATAGGAGTTATCAATGGTGAACGGGTGCAGCAGGTCTTTGGCTTCCTCTATTTCCATGTCATCAGGACGTTTCTGCACATCAATGAAGTGCCTCATGAGAGCGGGAATGAGAACCGGGTCTTTTTTCAAAAGTGTGTTGAGCCAGGCATTTACTGTTTCCTCGCCTGATTCAAAGAGCAGAAGCAGCCATGCGCTTGCCCTGTCCAGTCTGAAATGGTCCTTTTCCCACCAGTCAAGGTCCATGATGAACTGCAGTTGCTCAAAGGATGCAGCAGAGATTATCGGCAGGCAGTCTTCAGGTCCGGTGGCCTTGATGGTCCAGAACAGTTCTTCAACAGGCATTGCACGCACAAGCTCAGGGAAATGTGTTGACAGTATCATTAGTTCCTGTCGTTTTTCCCAGGGTGCCATAAGGGCCATCATGGCCTGAGAGCTTATGGAGAGCTGATTGAATTCCTGTTCGGCCTGTTCCCGTGGAAGAGTAAGTATTTTTTCCGGCAGTAAATCAGTCAAGTTGAAAATCCTTTGTTCCGATAGAATGAATAACACATTAATACAGTCAGTGGTGTCTAACTGGCCGAATGCATATTGTTACCTAATTTGAGCGATTGTTCGGATTTGCTGCATATCCGCGAAAGAGGAATTTCCATTATAGTGGGCTATATGGGGGTTCCGATGACAAAGGAGATGCGGTGAAGGCGGCAATCCCGAAGGGTTTCAAAATTGGAAAGCTATAATCCATGTAGCGCCTTTTAATTTTTTCTAAAAAATAATTTTCCACATTTTGAAACGCTCAATTTTATCCGAAAATAGCTCAAAGCTGAAAGCTCAAGGCTCAAAGTAAAAGAAGCCATGTTTGCTTTCAGCTTCCGACTTTGATCTTTGAGCTAATTTTCATGTCAGGGGATGACAAGCCCCATGTCATGAAAGTTTAGGTAACACATTAATACAGTCAGTGATGTCTAACTGGCCCAATGCATATTTTTAATGATTACGGCTTTGTGGTTCGTGTTTCGGGGTGTTGAGCGGGCCGGATCAGGCAACATGGAAGTTTAGCCTGTAATTTTAATTCCGCAAGTTAAAAGCCGCGAGTGGAGCCTGGTAAGTGGTAATTGTTGCAACCCTGGACCATAACGCACTAAAGTACAAAACACTGTCGGGACAGTTGAATATGGTGAGAGGATAAAAGAAGGAGCAAGAAATGGGATTTGATATCCCTCAGGATTTAAGGAAAATGAATATGGTATCTGAAGACCGGCTTAATCATATGGAGATCCTCATTGCAGAAGATGAGAAAAATATAGGGGATCTTCTTGTTGAACTGCTGGCTGATGAACAGAGAAGTATAACAGTGGTCCATAACGGTCTTGAGGCCATACAGCTTCTGGAACAGAGGCCATTTGATCTTCTTATTACCGATCTGATGATGCCTGAGGTGGATGGCATGGAGGTGCTGCACCAGGCAAAGGCTCTTTATCCGGACATCCAGGCCATAATAATTACAGGTTATGCCTCGCTTGAAACAGCCATTCAGGCTGTTAAAGAAGGGGCTTATGATTATCTGCGCAAACCCTTCAGGCTGGAAGAGCTGAAGATAAGTGTTGATAATGCCTGCGAGCGGATAGCCCTGATCAGGGAGAATAATCTGCTCCTTGAGAATCTCAGGCGCATGAAGGGGGATGTTAAGCACCCTGAGCCTGAAACAGAAGGTGAGGCTTCTGAAAGCCCATCTTCCTTTATGGGCGCAGATATGTTTTCTCCTCTTTTGCTTGAGACAGGCGCGGCATCAGGTACAAGGACTCTCGATGAACTTGAACGTCTTGGTAAACTTCGTCAGCAGGGAGTGATAACCGAGGAAGAGTTTGCTCGTCTGAAAGAAAAACTCCTTAACAGGCTTTAAAAGGCCAGTCTAAATGTCGGATTCGTTTTTACCCAACAACACCTCTTCGTCAAACAGTGAAGGAAGCGGGCACAGGCAGTGGAAGGTGCTCATTGTCGACGATGAGGATATGGTGCGCCAGACCCTGTCGTCATACCTTCAGGGGCTGGACAACTTTGAGATTTTTCAGGCTTCCAATGCCCTGGAGGGGCTCTCTGTTGTCCAGAAACAGGGTGAGATGGACGGCATTTTTGTTGATATCAACATGCCTGGCATGGACGGTATTGAATTTCTTGGCCGCATCAAGGAGATTGACCGCACAATCGTAGCTACGATAATCACCGGCCAGCCCTCAATGAATGTAATTGTCAATGCCATGAGGGCAGGCGCTTCGGATTTTCTCACAAAACCCTTCAAGTTTGATCAGTTCCAGGTTGCCGTGGAGCGGATGATCAGGGAGAGGAGCATACTTAAGGAGAATGAGTTTCTCACCGAGGAGGTAAAACTCAAAAAGGCCCTTGAACAGGTCAATTTTAAACTGGAACGAAAGGTGCGGGAGCAGGCGGTCCTGTTTGCCATCAGTGATACACTGAGCAAGATAAGGAATACCAGTGAGCTGTACAGCAGTATTGTGCAGCTTGCCTGTGCGCTTACAGGAGCGGCCCACAGCTATTTCTGGGTGGTTAACAGGGAAGAGCGAAGGCTTATCCTTATGGGTGCAACAGGGCCGTACGATGCTGGACTGGAGTTTATCAGCATGGATCGTACTGATGTGGCCTGCGTCAGGGTGGCAGTTGAGGAACTTCCCATTTTCATAGAGGGAACAGGGGAAGCGAGCGCAGGCAATGGCACATCCACCACAAAAGCCGGGCTGAAAAATCAGCTTCTGGTCCCTTTCAGCATAAGGAATGAGATTTTTGGAGTGCTGTCTGTAACCGGAGACGCGAGTTGCGCTCATATTGGGGAAGAGGCGCTTTTTCTCATACATCTCCTTGCTGAACGTGCCAGCCTTACAGTGGAAAACCTGCTTCTTTACGACAGCCTTTCAATGAACCTTTACGCAACGCTGCGTGCCCTGGTACGCTCGCTGGAGGCAAAGGACCCGTACACCAAGCTCCATTCCCAGCGGGTTACCCATATTGCCGTGGCCCTCGCCGAATTTATGGGCATAAAGGATGAAGATATAGAAGTACTGGAATTCGCAGGGCATCTGCACGATATCGGCAAGATAGGTATAAGGGACCAGGTGCTGATGAAGCCTGGCAGGCTCACGCGGGAAGAGTATGAGATAATCAAGGCTCATCCGGTCATCGGTGAGGAAATAGTCAGTCATCTCGGGCTGATGACCCAGGCCAGAGCAGTTATACGGCATCATCACGAGCGGTGGGATGGCCATGGTTATCCTGACGGTCTTAAGGGTACTGAAACTCCAATATTGTCAAGAATTATGGCTGTTGCCGATACCTATGATGCAATCACCACAGACAGACCCTACCGCAAGGGACATACACCTCAGGAAGCTCTTGAGGAAATAATTAAAAATTCATCTACTCAATTTGATCCTGATGTGGTAAAAACTTTCAGGGAGATGTTTCATCAGCGTTCAGGTCGGTTGGTTCCTGAAGACTCCGATATGAGCTGATACAGGGGTTGACCTTGGTGAATTTGCGTTGTCCCGTTTGATCGGCTGCGTTTCATGCGGTCGATATTATTCGTGTTTTAAAATTTGAATAATCATGCTTCGTCTGAAGTCTGGATGGCATTAAAGGCACTTATGGCCCAGGCAGGTGCCTTGTGTCTGTTTGGCCTGGACATGCGGGGCAGAATTACATTTTATAGCAGGGGGATGCTGCACTGCATTGGCAGTGCAACATGAAAGTTTTGGGTATCTACTCAGAGGATACCGCATCTGCTGCGTTGTCGGGGGCTCGAAGTACAGGAAGTACGCCTTCGCCCCCTCCGCCTTGCATCTGCAGCACCCTCTGAGCAGA
>WFRQ01000504.1 GCA_015486425.1 Deltaproteobacteria bacterium
AGGCAGCGTCAACTCTCATCCATGTACAGCAAGGAAGACCCTGTCACTGTGTATCTCAGGGAATGCAATACCATTACCTCATCAATATACCAGGATGGCAGGCAGGACAGTGCCTTTCTGCTCTTTACTGCGGAACACATAATTCCCCGACCGTTATTCGGGGCCATTAATATTGCGTGGTCACTTCCACGTACCTGCCTTGGCCTTATCACATGGCCTGTTGATTCAGGATATATGCTGAAATCAGGGGCTATGGGTACACTTTTCAGCCTTCCTGAACTTTTATTTGTCAATATAAGGAAAGGCAGTTTTTCATTTATACAACACAGAGAAAACTGAAATCCGGTATCTGTTCACAGGGTACCGCATCTATTGCGTTGTCGGACGCTTGAAGTAGGTGGCGTACGCCTGCGCGTCCTCCGCCTTGTATCTGCAGTACCCTGTAAGCAGATACAGGAGAATTTGCACGGACTTATTGAAAAGTTACCATATCCGCGAAAGAGAAATTCCCGTTACAGTCGGCTATATGGGGAGCTTGATAAAACCATCAATGCAAGGTGAAAGTGTGTCTATTCAGCTTGCGAATATAGGAACAAAACACCGAACAGTTACGTGAAAGTTTAATGAAGGTCATGGGCCCGGCCGATAGAATGTTCATGCAGAGGAGGAAATATACTGTAAAAAGCCTGAGTTATTTACAATTTTCTCCTTGACGCATCATGGCATCCAAGTTTAATTTATAATAACTATCTGTTATGTGTAAATTCATGTAATGTGCCTCAAGTGTGCCGTGGCAGAATGGTCCATGTTTCATGCCCGTTGCACCATGGCAACACTATTGCTGTGTTATAAACACCTCAGGAAACAGATAGTCCTCACATAAAGCGTTTTTATGAGCGCTGAAAAACCGGGAGAGGCTCAATATTTGTCAGTCATACCCTGCGTCTGCAGGGTGTCACATCAGACTGTCCGAGCAACATGACTCAATTGAAGAAGACATACCGGGCAAAAAAAACAGGCAGTACAGCACATAGTAATACCCTTGTGCTCAAGATTCTCATCACGGTTATCTCCGTTCTGATTATCTGGGATGTAGCTGGTCCGTTTGGCCTGTGGAGCCGCAGCCGCATGCTAAAGGAGCGGGAAGAAATATACACTCAGAATATGCAGCTTGCCCTGCACAATGCCCGGCTTGAAGAAGACATCAAGAGGCTTCAGAGTGACAGGCAGTACCAGGCCATGATGATAAGAAAAAAACTTGGATGGGTCAGGGATAATGAAATGGTTTTCCGGTTCCTAAATGAGGAAAAGGAATAAAGCCGGAAAGTTCATATTCCCCTGTTTTCAAACAGCATGAAATTTCATATTGCACCGCGTCCAGCCTTTACAACATCCCCAGTAATGAAAACTGCAAGCGAAAACTCAACATATATTTACTGTAAAATTAAATGATTACATCAAGACAGGTTGAAGAATTCAAGGAATATCTTTCAAGCGGCAGATGGGATGAGGATTTCGGCTACAGGACACCGGATGGACAGGCGGAAATGCTTGATTTCATGGAATCACTGTTTGAACTGTGTGAGCTTGCAGATGAAGTGCTTTCAAAAAGGCTCTACAGGAATATGTCAGGAGAAGATGCATCCCAGTCAGATGCTACATCTTCCAGCCTGATTTCCGACCATTAACCTTAATCCACATCAGTTATAGCGAAAGGAATATAGAAAACCCTATGCAGTCCATGATCAGGGTACATACTTTTCTAAAGTACTCCCGCCTGCAGCTTCAGGAGGCTGAGGCCGCCCTGCAGGAAGACAGGCATGACATATGTTTCAAGCGCGTGGCTGACGTGGGAGATTCCCTGCTGAAATCACTTTCAGCCGCACTGCCCACAGTAAAAAAAGACTTCCTTCAACTGGAGGAGAAGGCAATAGCAAAACATGCGGCAGATCTTGCAAAAGACCCCTCAGACGCAGCCGAGGCTGCAGCCCTTATTGCTTCAATAAGGCAATTCAGGCAGGATTTCCCGTCCCCGCAAGAGTCAGACGCAAGAATCAAGGCAGAAAACGCCTATTCAACTGCTGGCAGGGCATTCAAGATAGTACACTCATTTTTTACCTGACTAAGGGACTGTCCAAAAATAACTTGCCGATTTCGCATCTCATCTTCAGGCCATCCTGAGCCGAACTTCAATCACAAAATCCTCAACGTAGCCCGGCTACGCCTGCGGTTTTGTTCAATCAGTTCAACTCAGCCTGACCCAAATCTGCGCGCGCCATCATCCAACTTATTTTTGGACAGTCCCTAACTGCGAGGCGCCATTGCGAACCGGCGGCTGCCCCGCGCCTTTATGCCCATGAGTCCGTCCCCGCCTACCTCTGCGTTTCAGATTATCTTCCGGCTTACTTCTTGGGCTTCATTTCAGGTTTTATTGAAAAATAGCCCTTGGGAGGTCTTATGATAATACCTTCCTCATCATCACTGCCTGCAGGCGGGCTTGTGATTAATGTGCCGGATTTATAAGTCTCATGGCGGCCCACATGATGCGTCTTTCTGTGTTTTTTCCTTGGGCTGCGTTTTTTCCTTGGGGCTTTTGCCATCCAGTTCTCATCAAGATCAATCCTGATCCAGTTCGGATATACCTTGAGGGCAAAAAAGCCTGAAGTGTCTTTGGGACGTACAAGGGTCATACCCGGCCCCTCGTTAAGTGTCCAGCCTGCGGACTGAGGTTTTCGTCTCGGGTCCAGACGCCAGGCCCCCGGCATGTCACTTATTCTGTCAGGGCCTTCGAGGGCCAGGTATCTGAATGCGATATTAAGCCTGTTATTCTTGACGAACATTA
Source organism: Deltaproteobacteria bacterium (assembly GCA_015486425.1). Classification (GTDB taxonomy): domain Bacteria; phylum Desulfobacterota; class Dissulfuribacteria; order Dissulfuribacterales; family QOAL01; genus S144-17. The sequence continues at coordinate 2,843 of WFRQ01000504.1, forward strand.
CACCATTTGTGAAATAATTTTTCCCCGCAATATACAGGTATGTTTCACTTCCAATATATGCAAAATAGACCATCTCATCAGGAGTAGCCTTGGAGAATGCATCAACGAGATATGGAATCAGGGTCTCGCGCATAATGGTGGGGAAGGCGGCAATCGGTTTCTTGTCGCCTATGATAGAAATGTAGTGGAAAGTTACAGAGGACAGAATGGCATCAAGGGTCATCTCGTCAACATTCCAGGGGTGCTCAAAGCCTCTTTTTTCAACAACCCCGTTGTCTATGATCTCCCTGGTGAGCAGCACCTGAATTTCAGGGGTGCTTACAAGCTCCTGCTTTTCATATTTGGGAGCTGCACAACCGGATAGAAGCAGTGTGCACAGGATGCATGCGGAAAGAAATGGCAGTTGTTTCCTGATATTCAGCAAGTACAATGCAAGGCTCCTGATTGACTGTTGATTTTTTTGATAGCTGCGCATTGTGCGACCTGATACACTTTTCATCCGATATCAGATAGCCTGCTTATAATAACTCATTTTGAAAATTCTGCCATTATTGCGTCAATATCAACATCACCATTGCTTTCCTGATTTACCTCATCGTCAACACCCTCTGCCATCATGGCATCGATATCCGCCTGGGCATCTCCTGATGACTGCTCTACATCGAATAGCTTGATGAATTCCGTCTGTTCCATGTTCATTTCAACATAAAATGGATTGTTATCCTCTGTCTTGAAGGAGAGACGCCTGCACCTCGGCTTGTCAAGCATGGTTGCAATGGACAGCGTGATGGCAGTTGATATTGTAATAGCCTTGGGCTGATTATTGTCAGCAGTGAGGCCGTACTCCTTTTCAACCTTGCTGCGTGCCTTGCCTATCACCTGATTTATCATCTCGCCAATAAAGTTTACCACATCGTCAGAAGAGTAGTCTGATGCCAGTTCATCTTCTGGAAAACCCATGTAGGTCATGTTCTTCCTGTAGAGTTCAAGGGCAGCAGGACCTGACAGGTTCATTATGAAGAGACCGGCATAATCCCCGGAAAACTGAACAAAACAGCCCACATCAGGCTTCAGGCTGATTGAGGGGATGTTCTGTATGGTTGGAGAAAAAATGACTTTTGAAGCAGTGGAAGTCTCGAGCACCTCCTTGACTGCTTCACAGAATATCTTTGCCACATGATTGATTGTACTGAGTTTCGCCATGGTCTCACCTTGAGTGTTTCAGGAACAAAAAAATTCTTGTGATATTAACGACTTTCACACAAAACAGTGCGCCCGTTATAAAAAATTGTGCCATCCGCTGAGCAGGAACACAGAACAGGGTAGGCTTTTACATCGTCTGCAACAGCCTCATGAAACGCGGCGGCAAATTCCGGATCTGTCTCTGAATTAGGGGCAAAACAGCGCACATTATGCTGGAAGATAAGGATCAGCAAAGCCGCCCTGTCCCCCTGTGCTGAAATTTCGACAAGCTCCCTGACATGCCGCGTCCCACGGGATGTAGGTGCATCCGGAAACAGGGCCACGCCGTCTCTTGCCAGTGTGCACCCCTTGACCTCAACCCATACTGTTGAGCCTGAAGCAGCCAGTATACGGTAATCAAGCCTGCTCTTTCCAAACATGACTTCAGGGTCTATCCTGCGTGCGGCACCAAGAGGAGATATAGCGGGGTCACGTAAAATCGCATATGAAATCTTTCTGTGCAGTCCTGAATTTACCAGTATCCACTGCCCCTCATACAGTGCGGCCATGAGTGTCCACGCCGTCTTCCTGCCTGGCCTGTCCGCCCGTTTAAGCATTACTCTGTTTCC
>WFRQ01000505.1 GCA_015486425.1 Deltaproteobacteria bacterium
AAAAGAAGTCCATGTTTGCTTTCAGCTTCCGACTTTGAGCTTTGAGCTAACTTTCATGGTCAAGGGGGTGACAAACCCCATGTCATGAAAGTTTAGGAACAGAACACTCCCTCATGACCATGATTTTTTGTATCAGGCATTTCACTTGCGTGTATATAGTATAGATACTAAAATTTTAAGTATCTACTCAGAGGGTGCCGCATCTGCTGTGTTGTCGAGGGCTCGAAGTACGGGAAGTACGCCTTCGCCCTCTCCTCCTTGCATCTGCAGCACCCCCTGAGCAGATACGTGTCAAGAAAAAAATTGTTGAGTGAAGAAAAGCGACTTTCCGTTATGGGAATTCATCCTTGGGGGGTGAGCAGTTACATTTTTATCCGAAAACAGCTCAAAGCTGAAAGCTCAAGGCTCAAAGTAAAAAAGCTGTTATCTGCTGGTTCCCAAACTCCGGTTTGGGAACCATAAACCGGAAGCTCCTGCTTCCCTTGTGCTCATACAATGTCATATGCAGCAAGAGCGGATTTTTATAGTTTGTTGTGCTCTGCCAGGGAATGACGGTTATCGTGAAAATTCGCTGAGCATTATGGTTTCATAAACGGGACCTGAATTGCGCGTTTCAAAAATCCGACCATCGCTCAATCCAGGCAGGGTATATACCCGTTCATAACTTTCCTTCGGAAGCTGCTACAGGAGAACATGGAGAACTGACGCATGCGAAACAGACCGGTTGCTTTATTTTTTGTGCCATCCATTATCCTGATTTTACAGTTGATTGTCTGTCCGGTGTCTGACGCGAAACACATTTCACCCCATGAGCTTGTTCAGCAGGCAGATGTGGTTTTTCTGAGTTTTGTTCAGGACAGTTCCATGGAGCAGATCAGAAGCAGCCTCAAAAGGGCAAGGGGTATAATTATAATACCAACCAGTGTAAAAGGTGGCTTTATATTCGGGGCTGAGGGCGGTTCAGGTGTGATGCTTGCAAGGAATGAGGAGAGTGGCGTCTGGAGTGCTCCTGCATTTTATGCAATGAGATCGGTCTCGTTTGGCCTGCAGGCAGGGGGAATGGTGGCGGAAATTATCCTGCTTGTCATGACAGAAAAAGGTATGAAGGCGCTGCTTTCATCGGTAACCCGGCTTGGAACAGATGTGAGCATATCAGGGCCTTACACTGCCAGTACCAGCCTTGATGATTTTGATATACACGTCTTTATCCGTTCAAAGGGAGCCTTCGGAGGTGTCTCGGTTAAAGGTGCTGCAATCACGCCGCAGGATAACATGAATGAAATATACTATGGCCGGTCATTCACCCCTGTTGAAATACTGGTGGAGGGCAGGGCCCAAAGCCGTCAGGCAGCCCGCCTCAGGGCTGATATTGCAAAATATGCCCGTTAAGGGGCTGTCCAAAAATAAGTTGTATGATGGCGCGCTCAGATTTGGGTCAGGCTGAGTTGAACTGATTGAGCAAAACCGCAGGCGTAGCCGGGCTACGTTGAGGATTTTGTGATTGAAGTTCAGCTCAGGATGGCCTGAAGATGAGATGCGAAATCGGCAAGTTATTTTTGGACAGTCCCTAAGTAATTCCATTACAGCGACCGAAGAAAATGCGCCGTTGAATTTTGTCGTTCAGTGTTTATTTTGTACTTTACAAAAATGGCGCTACTGTTTTTCAACTCATTCCCAAACGGTTAATTTTATGAAAATCAAATCCCTTAAACACCTTTTTGCACCTGAACGTATAGCTGTTTCAGGTTTTACCCAGGACAGGGTATGTCCCGGGACCCTGGTTCTTAAAAATATCCTTACTTCCGAATTCAAGGGAGTCGTCTATCCGGTTCACCCGTCCAGGGAGTCCATACGGGGTATCCCTGCGTTTAACAGCCTCGAACAGATCGGAAAACCTGTTGACCTTATGGTGTTTGCCGGTCCGCCTGACAAGGTTCCCGCCGAGCTTGAGTCAGCAGCAGAGGCCGGGGTCAGGGCGGGCATAGTGCTTGCCAATGATTTTCGTTCCAGAATGGCCAGACCTGAAAAACTTATGGATGCCATAAGGGAGATATCCTCAAACTACAGCATGCCGGTTCTGGGGCCTAACTCGCTGGGTCTTCAAAGGCCCAGAATAGGGCTCAATGTCAGCATGGCACACAGATGTCCTCCTCCAGGCCGTCTTGCCTTTATTTCCCAGAGTGCAACACTTGCAAACGGAATACTGGATTTCGCCGCGTCAAAAAACGTGGGCTTCAGCACATTTGTGTCAGCAGGCGCACAGGCAGACATTGATATCGCTGATCTTATTGATTTTCTGAGTGTTGATCCCTTTACTACAGGCATAGTGCTGTATCTTGAATCTGTCATGGACGGACGCAAATTTGTCAGTGCCGCCAGGGCATTTGCGCGTACCAAACCCCTTGTAGTGGTAAAGGGTGGCAAATATTTTGAATCCCGGCAGGCTGCCCTGACCCATTCAGGGGTTCTGGCAGGCGAGGACCTTGTGTATGACGCTGTATTCAAACGGGCAGGACTGGTACGAGTGGATGAAATACTGGAGCTTTTCAATGTATCAGAAGCCATTTCAAAACAGCCTGCCCCGGCCTCCAGGCGTCTTGCCATAATCAGTAATGCCGGAGGCCCTGCTGTGATGGCTACTGATACACTTATACGCATGGGGGGCAGGCTGGCAAAGCTCAACGCAGGTGAAAAAAAGGAGATAGGGGACCTGCTGCCCCAGTGGGCCAAGGTTGAAAACCCTGTGGATCTGCTCTCCGACGCATTTGCCGAGCGTTATGCCACAGCCATTGAGACCTGCCTCAGAAGCAGAAGCACTGACGGAGTGCTGGTTATTCTGACTCCCCAGTTCGCAACCGCGCCAGAGGAAACTGCTGAAAAACTTGTAGAGATATCAAAGAAATATCCTAAAAAGCCAGTACTTGCCTGCTGGATGGGAAGCGAGATGATGGCAGTGGGCAGAGAGATACTGAATATGGGGGGGATACCCACGTTTGTTACCCCTGAGCACGGGGTAAAGAGTTTCATATATCTTTACAGGCATGGAAGTATTGTCAAGCTGCTGACTGAGACACCTGCCAACATTGTTGACGATTTTGTGCCACATTACAGTGTTGTGGAAGAGATAATGAAAAAGGCCGCCTCAGAACAGCGCCTGCTGCTCACAGAGCGCGAGTCCAAGGAGATATTTGAGGCCTACGATATTCCATCTCCACCCATGGAAATAGCTACTACCCCTGAACAGGCGCTGGAAACAGCAAGGAGCATGGGCTTTCCTGTGGTGATGAAGCTGGAGTCCAATGATGTAACCCACAAGGGAAGTGTTGGCGGTGTAATCCTGAACGTGGAAGAAAATGATGTAAAAGATGCCTTTCAGACCATAAGGAACAGTCTCAGGGAGGCGCAGCCTGATGCACACTTTGCCGGAGTTACCCTTCAGCCAATGATTCACTGGCCAGGCATAGAGCTTGCTCTCGGTGCCAAGCGTGATCCCACTTTCGGCTCTGTAATACTGTTTGGGGCAGGCGGACGGCTGTTCGAGGCCATGGAAGATTTTGCTGTGGGCCTGCCTCCCCTTAATCAGAATCTTGCAGCAAGACTCATGTCAGAGACCAGGATATGCAGTTTTGACCACTCTAATCACGGCCTTGATCTTCCCTATGACCTGCTTGAAAAGATACTTGTGAAATTTTCACATCTCATAACAGATTTCCCCCAGATTCTGGAGGTGGATATAAATCCATTCTTTGCAGGCCGCCATGGCGGACTCTGCCTTGATGGCCGGATAGTTCTTGATGCCACTGTAAAGGATGGTATCCGGCGTTTCCATGGGGGGGGACCTGAGCATCTGGCCATTGCTCCCTATCCTGTTCAGTTTACCTGGGAGGCTGCCATGAAGGATGGAACTCCTTATATTATCCGGCCAATAAAGCCGGAAGATGAGCCCCTGCTTAATGAACTCTTTATGACCCTGTCGGAAAAAACCATACGCCTGCGCTTTTTCCAGCCCATAAAGGAGCTGACCCACGAAGACCTGGCCCGTTACTGCCAGGTTGACTATTACAGGGAACTGGCCCTTGTGGCAGAAGTACGGGACAGGGACAGGAAAAAAATAGTTGGAGTAGGCAGGATAACCATGATGCCTGACAGGGAATCTGCTGAGATGGCGTTTGTTGTGGGTGATCCCTGGCATGGTCAGGGCATTGGCTCAGAGCTTATGACCCGGACACTGGAAGCAGCAGAAAAATCCGGCATAAAGGCTATCTACATGGATGTCCTCAGGGAAAATGCTGCAATGAAGGGGCTTTCAGAAAAATTCGGTTTTCGTACCGTTCCTTCTGAAGATAATGATATCCTGCTGTTCTGCCTTGAGCTTGGAAACAAGGCGTGCAAGACCCGCAAGAAGAGTTCAGGTGGCAGGAAGGCCTCAAAAAACAGTAAGGCGCCAGCGAGGAAGGGGACTGCAAAAGCGAAGAAGAAAAAGAAATGACCCTAAAAGTTTTTTATTTTTTTGCGTTTACCTAATTTGAGCGATTGTTCGGATTTGCTGCATATCCGCGAAAGAGGAATTCCCATTATAGTCGGCTATATGGGGGTTCCTATGACAAAGGAGATGCGGTGAAGACGGCAATCCCGAAGGGTTTCAAAATTGGAACGCTATAATCGATATAACTCCTTTTAATTTTATTGAAAAAATAATTTTCCACATTTTGAAACGCTCAATTTAGGGTTTAATATCTTTTATGCAACAATATCAGCCTTTTTTTGCTGCTTACAGACGATTTTCAGATTTTTTAATAATGTTTGTACCAAAATTGCAGAACTCACTGGTGCGCAAGCGTGGGCTGTGCTGTGCAGGCTGCTGAGGGGTTGCTTGACAGGTCATGATACGGGTTATTCTCAATGGAAAGAAGGCTGATCTTGAAGAGGTCCGCAGCGCGGTCTCTTCTCTGCGGGAAGAGGCGGGAACTGTTGAGGTCCGTGTGACCTGGGAACAGGGAGATGCCGTGCGCCTGGTGCGGGAGGCAAGCCGCGAGGGGACAGAGCGGATTATTGCAGCAGGTGGAGACGGGACCATAAATGAAGTGGTGAATGCCCTTGCAGATATGGAGAGGGACAGGCGTCCTGCCCTGGGTATCATGCCCCTTGGCACGGCCAATGATTTTGCCATGGCATGCTCCATTCCCGAGGACCTCACCGAGGCGCTTCGGCTTGCAATACATGGAACGCCTGTGCCTGTTGATATTGGAAGAGCAAATCAGCGCTATTTTATAAATGTTGCAACAG
>WFRQ01000506.1 GCA_015486425.1 Deltaproteobacteria bacterium
AGCTGTTTTGAGGCAACCGTGGCCTGAGGGCTTTTGGGGTACTTCTTTACCAGCTTGGACAGTACGATCCTGGCGCTTTCAACGTCGCCAAGTTTCGCAAATGCAAGGCCCTGCTTCAACAGGGCGTCAGGTATCTTGTTGCTCCTGGGGAATTTGCTGATAACTGTCTGATACTCAAGTATGGCCTCTTCATAGCGCCTCATGCTGTACTCGCATTCACCCATCCAGAAATGGGCATTAGGCACCATGCTGCCTGCAGGATTGGTATCCACATATTTCAGCAGGGTCTTTTTGGCCTGCTTGTATTTTTTCTCCTTGTAGAGATCAAGGGCCTCCTGATACAGGTCCACCTCCCCTCTTGCAGCCTGTTTTCGGGCACTCTCTACCTGCCTGGTAACACCTGTGGATTTTTGCAGCAGCCGGACCTCTTCACGCAGTTTTTCCAGTTCAGCAGTAGTCTCCTCTTTGAATTTTGCAAATGCCGCCTTCTGATCCGCATTGCTCTGAGCCATTTGTTCAAGCTGGCCGTTTATGCGCATGAGTTCAGCCTGTATCTGTTCGACCCTGCCTGCAGTATCCGCTACTGAGCTTCTGATGGACTCCATGTCCTGGGCCCCGGCTCCACCGCCAGTCTGATTTTTCACGGCGCTGAGCTGATTACGCAAAGCAGTAATTTCCCTGGCCTGGGTTGCATTTTCAACAGAAAGCCCGTTTACACGCCTGTCCAGCGAATTTATCTGCTGTTGAGGAACACACCCTGAGGCCATAAGCAGCAGCACGAAAACTGCAAGGCACACAGGTGATAAGATATGGATTGCGCGGAAATACGATTGATATTTTTTCTTCATCACTCCACTCCTGTCTCATGGAAACCGCCATTCCCAGGGCGGGCACAACGAACAATGAAAAAAAGCTCTTGCTGCATGTGACATTATATGAGCACAAGAGAAGCAGGAGCTTCCGGTTCATAGTTCCCAAACTGGAGTTTGGGAACCAGCAAATAACAACTTCTTTTACTTTGAGCCTTGAGCTTTCAGCTTTGAGCTGTTTTCTGTTCTCGGATAAATTAAATCTGAAATGCTCAATTCAGGTAAAATCAGTTCATAAATCTGTTTGGCCCCCAGAAGGGCATGGAGGCGCTTGATCCGAAACTGAGAAGTCTTCTCTGGGCAGAGCCGTTCAGATACATAACATAGAGGCTCTTGCCTTTGCCATCCCTTGTGCTGCTGAAAAGTATCTGCCTGCCATCAGGAGACCATGAGGGATTTTCATTGCTGCCGTTAAATGTAAGCTGTTCAGGCTCGCCTCCCCCTGCTGAAATGGTAAATATCTGGAATTTTCCATTTAGCCTGCTGCAGTAAACTATCTTGTCTCCTCTCGGAGACCACTGTGGGTCTGTGTTATAGCTCCCGCTGAATGTCAGCCTGCGTACAGACCCGGAGCCAGTGTTAAGGATGTATAGCTGGGGAGAGCCGGAACGATCAGATATAAACACAAGGTACTTGCCATCCGGTGACCAGCTCGGAGAGATGTTAATGCTCCTTCCCCAGGTAAGCCTCTTTTTTATCTTGCCCCTGATATCAATCAGGTATATGTCCGGGCTTCCGTCCCTGCTCAGAGTAACTGCAAGGCTCCTGCTGTCCGGATGCCAGGCATGGGCGATATTTGAGCCCTTGAAGCAGGCTGAACGAAATACTGAGCCTGATTTCAGGTCCTTGATGTAAAGACACGGCCTGCCTGCCCTGTATGAGGTAAACGCCAGGAACCGTGCATCAGGAGAATACCTCGGGGATAGAACTATGGTCCTCTGGGAGGTCTCTTTGCGTACATTGTGGCCATCAAAATCAGCAGAATATATCTCCCGCGATTTTCCCTTACTGCCCACAAAGGCAATTCTGGACAGGGTGAGCCCGCCCTCTCCTGTTATAGCCCGTACTATCCTGTCTGCAAACCTGTGGGCCATGACACGCTGATCTGCCATTGTGCCGCGGTACTTTACCCCTGCAGTCAGCTTGCCCGTTGCTGTTTCTATGAGGCGAAACTCCATCACAAGGCTGCTGCCCGTGTGAGTCATAACGCTTTTCACCACATAGTCTGAAGGATAATCCTTGATTGCCATTCCAGGCGTGCTGTACAGCGCAGGGTCCGGTATGGAGAAAAACCCCATGAATTCAAGGTCTGAGGAGAGCACACGGCTTATATTTCTCGCAGTGACCGAGTCTTCAAATGTACCGCCTCTGACCTGTGGGGGAGGCACGGCCACAGGAATTTTTCTCATGAACGGAGAGGTGATATCTACATATACCTTGGCCGCCTGTGCTGGCAGTGAAGGGGAAAATATCGAAAAAACACATAGAAATAAAGCTGCGGAAAGGTAGCGCATGGAGTAGGTATCAGTCAGAGAGAAATAGAAGCGGAAAGGAGAAGTTTGCTGCAACATTTTCATGAATTTTAATAGTACTCCGTAATTTGAAATTTTTAAACGGTAGCAGAAGAATGACACCTTGCTCAATTCAGGTGACATCAGTCCCATGCAATAACTTCTTCAGTATAAACACAAAGTGCTGACAATGGAACTGTCACATCAGTTCATGTGGTTTGTCATACTGGGGACCTTCAACAGTGGGATGACATGAGATGTATAACGTCTGTGAAATGGGTTATTGAAGGAATGAGTGGAGTGGAGAAGGAGAGACAAGTATCTGCTCAGGGGGTGCTGCAGATGCAAGGCGGCGGGGGCGAAGGCGTACTTCTCGTACTTCGAGCCCCGGACAACGCAGCAGATACAGTACTCCCTGAGCAGATACGAAAAATTCAGGAAACTGTCTGCAGATAGAGCCCTGATTCACGAAGGCTGTCCATGTAGCACCTTACAACCTGATGGGTCTCTAACCCCAGGGCCTCGGCATACCTGCTGATGCTTTCTCTGTCAGCCTGCTCGTACGCCTTCATCATGCGAAGATATATTCCAAGCGGCCCGCTTCGTTTTATCAGGGCATCCTTGATAGATTCAGACAACGGAAGGCCTTTTACAACCTGGTTCATAGGCATTCTCAATATTGCATCAAGCAGGGACAGGAGCCCTGTGAAAAAGACTGAGGATGCCTCTGCCTCCCTGCCCGCGGCAACTGCCATATTTTCTCCAAAAAGACCACGGATAAAGGCCGTACTCATGAGTTCTGCCGGACACCTGTCATTTATGTTTGTGAGCATCAGAAGGGTGAGCCACCGCTTCAGCTCTTTCTGGCCAAGCAGTACCAGTGCCTGGGCGATGGAGTCAATCTTTCTGGAAAGGGCCACAGACGCGGAATTGATTATCTTCAGAAGCTTGAAGGAAAGGGCTGCGTCTCTTGCTATCACCTTCTCAATGCTGCCGAAATCCACATCCTCTTCCTGCAGCAGCCCCATTATCTCAATCATCGAGCCGGAGAGTACCTTTACTGCCGTTGTTTTTACCACCGTGGGCCTTTCAAAGAAAAAGCCCTGGAAAAAATTAAAACCAAGCTCTGCCGCCTGCCTGAATTCATCTTCTGTTTCTATTTTTTCAGCCAGGATTTTTACACCATAGGGTTTGATCTCTGTACAAATCTTCTGAATATGCTCAACAGGGTCTGCACGCCAGTCTATCTTTACAATTGAGGCAAGTTTCAGAAGCTGCCGGGTGTGGCTGTTCAGGACAAAATCATCAAGAGCAATCCTGAAGCCACTCTTCCTGAGCCTTATGCAGGCCTCAAGCACTGACCGGTCAATCTTGACATCCTCAAGTATTTCCACCACCACGGAAGATGCATTGAGATCAGGCAGGTCGGAAAGAAGCATCTCCCTGTTGAAATTTATGAATACCGGTAGGCCCCCTGAAATTTCCTCAAGGCCCAGTTCGGCAAAGACATTGCTGATAACCTGAATACTGGCCTCCGTACCGCTAATGTCACTGGGAAAGGCATTTTCATCTCCTGACCGGTACAGGAGTTCATAGGCAACTGTCTTGTGTGCCTTGTTAAGTATAGGCTGTCTGCCCACATATAAGTCTTTCATTCCATGCCTGAAGTTTTATGTTGCTCCGTCCGTGTAGTGCTACACACCTGCCATGAAAAGTATGAGCGAAAGAATAGTGTATTTTCACGGTAGCATTCCCTGGACGGGCACAACTAACAATGAAAATACGCTCTTGCTGCATGTGACATTGTATGAGTACAAGGGAAGCAGGAGCTTCCGGTTCATAGTTCCCAAACTGGAGTTTGGGAACCAGCAAATAGCAGCTTTTTTTACTTTGAGCCTTGAGCTGTTTTCGGATAATATGTTGCTCCGTCCTTGCAGTGCTACGCACCTATAAAGTATGAGCGAAAGGTAACTGCTCACCCCATCTAAGGGACTGTCCAAAAATAACTTGCCGATTTCGCATCTCATCTTCAGGCCATCCTGAGATGAACTTCAATCACAAAATCCTCAACGTAGCCCGGCTACGCCTGCGGTTTTGCTCAATCAGTTCAACTCAGCCTGACCCAAATCTGAGCGCGCCATCATCCAACTTATTTTTGGACAGCCCCTAAGGCTGAATTCCCATAACGGAAAGTGGCCTTTCACACAACAATTTTTTTTGACACGTATCTGCTCAGAGGGTGCTACAGATGCAAGGCGGAGGGGGCGAAGTCGTACTTCCCGTACTTCGAGCCCCCGACAACGCAGCAGATGCAGTACCCCCTGAGCAGATACAGCGAAAGAATAGTTGTCATGCGTCATACCTGCGTGTCTCGCAGGTATTATCACGGGCATTTGCCATCAGGCCCATCAGTTTATGGAACCGGGAGTGTATCTTTTCATCAAATATAACTTCCAGCTCTTCCCTGGTGCTTCCAGCATCCACTGCCCTGTCAATGGCATGGAGGGCATCGTGAAGCTCTTTATGCATCACGTTTATTTCTGAAATGAGAGCCGGGTTTTCCCTGCAGGTGTCAACATGATGCTTGATCCAGTGACCGAGAAGACACCTGTCAGGATCATGTTCCACCTGTGGCTTCTGATTCATGTAGATGGCTGCCTTGACCTCTTCATACCAGGCAAAGTGTGCCAGCACACCTCCTGTCATCTGTACCCGCGAGCTGGTATATGGCATCGCACTCCGTATGGCCTGGTCATTTACAGTGTAGAGACTTGCCACCTCAATAGCCTGGTCCGCATTATCATGAACACCCTGCTGTACCTTCTCAACAATACCGGATATTGCTGAAAATTCGCTTGCCTGCTCTGCAAGTGCCTCGGCCTGGCTCTCCAGCCGGGAGACCTGTTCGGCACTGCTGTTCACGCTGTCATTAATCTCGGCAACTGTAGCGGTCTGTTCCTCTGCAGCGCTTGCAATGGTATTGGCAAGGTCATTAACCCTGGCAACAATCTCAGTGATATCTTCCACTGCCCCCACAGCCCCTGTGGTTTCAGACTGAAGCGAACCGATCATGGATGAAATTTCATCCGTGGCCTGGGCTGTCTGTTTGGCAAGTTCCTTTACCTCGTTTGCCACAACGGCAAACCCCTTGCCTGCCTCCCCTGCCCTTGCTGCTTCAATGGTGGCGTTCAGGGCAAGCAGATTGGTCTGTTCCGCAATGGATGTAATGACTTCAACAATTCCGCCTATCTTTTCAGAATGTTCACCAAGACGTTCTATAGCTGTATTGGCTGCCACGGCCTTTTCCTGGGCCTCGTTGGTTGCCGCGGCTGTTTCTGAAACACTCTGTGCAATTTCATTTGTGGCCTGGTTAAGTTCGTTTACTGATGCGGCAACCGTACTCAGGGTCTCTGCCGCCTGGGTGGAAGATGCGGCTACCTGTTCGGCAGCCATGTCAATATCCTTGGAGCCTTCACCAATAATGCTCACAGCACCTGATAGTTCCTGGGTATTGCGTTTAAGCCCTGCTGCCTGAGCCTTGATAACATTTATAAGATTACCTGTGGAATACACCACATTGTTTCCCATTTTCGCCATAAGGCGTATTTCCCTGGCCCCTTCGGGTTTGAGGCTTGTATCCAGCCTTCCCTGGGTCACCTTGTCCATGACCCGCAGTATGTTCTGAATAGGCTGCCTTACATTGTAACGTATCCCGTAAAATGTCAGTATGATGGCAATGAGCATGACACCTGCGGCAGTTCCCCCGGCCTTCAGCAACTCTTTTTTCATCATGGCATTCATGGCAGTAAGGTCATTGAACCTTACATATATCCCTGTAGGCTTTCCCTGGTAGTCAGGTATGGCAACCGCGGTCACAAGCATGTTATCCATATCAAGCTCGGTACTGCCCCTTGATGCAGCTTCCTCAAGAAGCGCAGGCGTTACAGCTTGTGCGGGAACGTGTGTTGACGGGTGAGAAAGCATGACGAATTTACCCAGTTTTTCCAGTTTTGAAGCAGCGGCTGTTGCATCTACCCTTGGAATTGCAAAAATCTGATTAACCTCGCCTCTGCTCTTTTCAAGGACCTTGGCCACAGATGCAAGACTGGTGGCTACCTCAACGCTTCCAACCGGTTTGCTGCCATGCTGGAAAATAGGCGCAACCCCTCTGATGGCAAGGCCGACCCTGCCCGCCTCAATGCCCTTTACCGGCTTGCCGGTATTCAGGACCTCGACAACAGTCTTTCTGAAGGATGATATGTCATCGCCATTTTTGCCTGGTTTCCAAACGCGGAGAAACGATATACCGTGCGGTAAATGAAAATGAACCTTCAGTTTTATGTCAGCGCCGCTGTTTATGGAATCAATTACAGGCTTCACGACAGATAGAAGACCCTGCCTGTCTCTCTTCCCCACCAGCTCCCTGACCTCAGGCATATCAGCGAGGACTTTGGCAAGTTTGAGGTTAAATTCAGCCAGACGGTTAACCTCCTCAAGCAGCGCACCCTTGCCTTGAAGCGCCTGCTGCCTCACATCTTCCTTCTGGCGTACGGCCATCTTTTCCAGATTCCATATCTGCAGCAGGCCCAGAATGGCTATGACAGCCAGCAGTCCACAGATAATTCTTGCGGAAAGTGACATATCAGAAAATGTTTTTTTCACCCTTTTGAAAGACATACTTATTTACCTCCAGTTGACCTATTCTTCCGCATGAGGCAGGGCCTTCTGCACACTGCATGGGCCTGCAGGCCACACGTCTCGAAGCCATTTTATAAGGGCCTCTGCAGCCGGCGGCGGCGCTCCCTGAGGAAGTATAACTTCAATTCTTAATCTGTGGTCCCCTCTGTTTCCGGCCTCATCAATCCAGCCTTTCCCCCTGAGCACAATGTCTGCACTGTTAAAAGAGCACGGATTCAGTATAAACAACTCCCTGCCTTCGATTGTATCTATTTCTACCTGTCCCCCGGACAGGGCAGTCCATATATCCACAGAAACCGTGCTGAAGATATCCAGGCCGTTGATTGACCAGCCATCTGGAAGCCTGACCTTTATCTCTGCAAACAGGGCATCACGGCTCTGTCTTTCCTGTCTCCACTGTCCCTGGCCCGGCAGTTTCAGCACCATTCCATCAATAGCGCCGCGGGGCAGACGCACCTGAACCGTGCGCTGCCTTGTTATGGAGCCTCTGCCCCTGCACAGGTTACACTCTCTGAGGCTGATCTTGCCTGTTCCACTGCAATGGCTGCATACAATACGCAGCCTGCTCTTGCCCCATGGGAGCTCATTAGAACCGATGCCTGCACATTCCGGGCACTCCTCAGGTTTTCCTCGTGCAACCTGTCCCTTGCCGCTGCATGCCGGACAGCAGTTTCCCGCATCTGAAATTGAGGTCACTACCGTATTGCCATAAAAGGCATCCTCCGCAGAGACTTCAAGAAACAGAAACAGGCCGTCACTCAGCCGCTGCGCCTCTGCCTCATCCTGTCCCTGCCTGCCTTCCGCCAGGCCTACCACCTGAGGAGCGAGTCGCTTTTCAAGCAGCCGGTAGGCCTGCACAAGAGACCGTACAGACTGCACATTTATGTTGCGGGCAGTGGGAGAGTCAGGATGACAGCCCTTTATCCTGTGACGAAAGGCCCTTCTTATCTCTTCCGGCGTTGCGCCAGGGCGCAATCCCAATACACTCCACGGATCACCATCACGCACATTTTCCCTCTTGAAACGCTCATGCCTGGCGCTCATTGCTGTTTTCCGGCTGCTCCATTGCCTTTGAGTCAAGGATTATAAGCAGTTCCCCTTTCAGCTTGCATACCTTGCTCACATACCGGGCATCCACACCCTCTATTATTGCCGGAGGCGGCTCAATCCTGTTCACAGGTACGGACATTACGTCTCCGATACGTTCCACAAGCAGGCTCACAGGTTCTTCCCTGTTGCCCATAATCACATTGTTGAACTTCTGATCCGACATGTCCCGTTCAGTTACCTGATCTTCATCATCTGACTCTGTGCCTTCCGGGAGACTCACCCTCATCCCCACCTTCTGTGCAAGATGCACTGCGGTTAGAATCTGCCCGCGCAGGTTTACCACACCTGCAACATAGGCAGGCGCAAGAGGTACAGGAGTGATATCAAGGGCCTTGTTTATCTCTATCACATCATCAATGGGCAGGCCGAAAT
>WFRQ01000507.1 GCA_015486425.1 Deltaproteobacteria bacterium
CCCATGCCAAACGCCTTGGTGGTCACCTTGGGTCCTGGAGGGGCCTGCTGGCGCTTGTATTCATTCCTGTCAACCATTGCCGTAATTCTGTAAACCGTGTCGGCATCAAACCCCCGGGCTGCTATTTCCACAGGAGAGAGCGCCTGCTCCAGGTACATTTCAAGAATGGGGTCAAGAACCTCATACGGGGGCAGGTCATCCTGGTCTGTCTGGCCCGGCCTCAGTTCAGCAGAAGGCGGTTTTGTAATGACCCGCTGAGGGATGATATCTCCTGAGCTGTTGAGCCAGTCGGCCACTCTGTACACAAGGGTCTTTGGAAGGTCTGAGATCAGGGCGTAGCCCCCGCTCATATCTCCGTAAAGAGTGCAGTAGCCAACGGCAAGCTCGCTCTTGTTGCCTGTTGTAAGCACCATGTGGCCAAGTTTGTTGGAAACAGCCATGAGGATATTGCCCCTGATCCTGGCCTGTATATTCTCCTCGGCCACATTCGGCTTCCTTCCTGCAAATACCGGCTCAAGGGTGGTGAGGTACTGTGAGAAGATTTCACCAATGGGGATGGTGATACATTCAATGCCGAGGTTTGCAGCAAGGGCCTCGGCATCTTCAATACTCTCGCGGGACGTGTACGGGGAGGGCATGATGACGCCAAGCACCTTTTCACTGCCAAGCGCCCTGCATGCTATTGCTGCTGTTACAGCAGAGTCAATGCCGCCGCTGAGGCCAAGGGTAACACGGCTGATTCCGCACCTGCGGGTATAATCGCAAAGCCCCAGTTCAAGCGCCCTTGCCACCTCTTCTTCATGGCAACCGGGCCATTGATGCACCGGGCCGCTGATGCTCAGGGCATGCCCTTTTTTTTCAGCTTCAATGACTATGAGGTCTTCACAGAAGGCCTCTGCCCTTGAAACCACCCTGCCCCCAGGATCCACCGCCATGCTTGCGCCGTCAAATATCAGGCTGTCCTGACCGCCCACAGCGTTGCAGTAAATGAAGGGAAGGGAGCAGGCTGAAGCATGTTTCTCAAGAAGACACTGGCGTATCTCAGCCTTGCCCATTGTATAGGGAGATGCAGAAATATTGACAATCAGGTCCGAGCCCTTTTCAGCAAGCTCCCTGACAGGGTTTTCGCAGTATGCGGGCCAGTTTCCGCACCCCCCTGTCTGGCTCCATATATCCTCGCAAACTGTGATTCCAAGCCTGAACCCCATGAAATCCACTGGAGCTGAGCTGCTGCCCGGCCTGAAGTAACGGGTTTCATCAAACACATCATACACAGGAAGGAGACGTTTGTGGACACGTTCAATTTCATGCCCATTGCGGAAAAGCAGCGCCGAATTATAAAGAGATGCCCCGCATCTGTCTTCATTTGCAGGGGTGATAGTGCCGCACAGTACGCCTGGCCCCTTAACCTCTGCCACAAGCTGTTTTTCAGCATCCCCACAGGCCTGTATGAAATCCGGACGTTCAAGCAGGTCCCGCGGAGGATAACCGCAAAGGGCCATTTCCGGAAATATCACCAGGTCGCACTGCATTGCCGCGGCCTTTTCCGTCATCTCTGAAATGAGACGGATATTTCCTTCAAAGTCTCCGATGGCAGGATTGATCTGACCCACTGCGATTTTCATAAGTCAGAAACCCCAGGCCCCTTCATGCAGCGCCGCTCATGCAAGGCTACATCCCCTTCTGACATTCAGTAACTGCCTTCTGTATCTCGTCGTCCAGTTCCTTTGGCAGACCGTCAATCTTTACATCAAGAAAACCGCGCACAATGGTTGACGTGGCCTCTTCCTCGTCAAGGCCCCTTGCCATGAGGTATTCAATCTCATCCTTGGCGATTCTGCCTACTGCTGCCTCATGGGACATGTCCACATCAGCAATGTGCGCCTCAAGCTCAGGTATGGCATGAATGATGCCGTGCTCTGTAAGCATCAGGCCCTGGCATTCCAGGTGGGCCTTTATGTCAGGGGCCTTGCCAACAAGGTGTCCTCTGGCAAGCACCCTTCCTCCATAGGATATGGTGCGTGAAATTATCTCGGCCTTGCTGCCCGGGGCCTCAAGTATTACCCGCGCGCCTGTATCTATGTCTGAGCCTTCCGGGGCCACTATCACAGAGTTGAAACGTGCGGTGGAGTTTTCCCCTGCAAGCGTGGCTGTTGGAAAGGTCTGGACAGACTTTACCCCCTTGAGGCTCACGTAGTTTGATACAAAAACTCCATCCTCTTCAACCCGTATGCCGGTACGCGGGCGCACGTACACATCTTCCCCCCAGTTATGAACCATGGTGAAGATGAGTTTTGCCCCTTTTTTGATATAAAACTCAGACACTCCTATGTGCAGGCCGGATGTAAGGCCCGGATGGGTTGCGCATCCTGTAATAATGTGGAGTTCAGAGCCCTCTTCTGCCACAACGATATTATGCACCCGCTGGGCCACGTCATTACTCCTGATATAGAGGCAGGCCTGCAGTGGATAGACTACCTTTTCTCCAGGAAGCGCCCTTATGAAATAGCCGTTATCAAGGTGTTCCGCTGTCTCTCTTGTAAATTCATCCTTGTCGGCATCAACCAGTTTCCAGCGGTATTCCTTTAAGCCATCGTATTTTTTTATGGCCTCTGTAATGGGCAGCAGCTCCACACCCTCTATGCCGCAGTCGCACTTTGTGATCCCGCAGTTTGTCTGCAGAAATGTGCCGATCCTGTTGGAACTTTCAAGGTCAACCCCGCTCTGTTTCAGCCTGAGCATATCTTCTTCGTCAAGCTGATTCACATCATCCACAGTCTCTGCCTCGGACGCGGGCCTGAATTTTTCAAGCAGCTCCCTGTCGTTCAGCCTGTTTTCAGTCTCTATAGACGGCATTTTGCACACTCCTGATAACCGTATTTCTGAATTCCTTCAAATATTTCAAGAGGATTACCCTGGCAGTAAATCTGGCCATTTAGCATCACATGCCCCTTGTCCGCAGTGACATAGTTCAGGATGAACCCTGTGTGAGTAATAATAAGCCCTGATTTTTTCCTGCCCCTGTGAATATCCTTCTGAAGCAGTTTGCGGATCATGTCTCCTATGACGTTCAGGTTCTCCACATCAACGCCTGACTCAGGCTCGTCCAGCAGTGTGAAGTCAGGGTCCTGGGCAAGGAGCTGGAGCAGCTCGGATTTTTTGATTTCACCGCCGGAAAATCCGTGATTCACCTCGCGCTCAAGGAATTTTTCAAATCCGTAAAATGCGGCAAGCTGTCTCCCTTTATCAGGGTCACCGGAGGCAAGCTCCAGCATGTTGCGCAGCCTGACGCCCCTGAGCGTGGGGGGACGCTGAAATGCCATGCCTATACCCAGCTTTGCGCGCTGGTGAACCGGCATGTCTGTGATGTCCTCTCCCTGGAATGTAATTTTTCCATGTTTCACCCTGTAGCCGTCAAACCCCATGAGAGTCATCAGCAGGGTGGTCTTGCCTGAGCCGTTTCTACCAAAAAGGCAGTGTGTCTCGCCCTGGCCTATCTCCATGTTAATGCCCTTGAGCACTTCCTTGCCCTGGACATCAACCCATAAATCTTCAATTTTTAACATGACTGACATGCATGTCTCCTGCTTTATACTGAATTGAGCGCTTCAAAAACCGCAAATCAGGTATTGGCTCAATTCAAGTGGAAATACGTTTAACCCTGGAGCTTTCATCTTCGTGCAATACAGTGGCACTTTGAAAAAACTTTCACAGGTTCAGTGCTGAAAAAACAAAAATCCCGGCGCCTCCAGCCGATAAGGCCGGAATTTTTAAGTCCGCCGGGGGGATTATCACTTGCCTGGTCTTCAAACTGAAGACCGGTATCAGGCTCAACTGAAGCCGCCTGATGATCCGCAGCCTCCTGACGGGGCAGAGCCGAACCCTCCTCCTGAAAGCCCCATGCTGGAAAAGCTGGAACCCCGGGAGAAACTGGACATCATCTTCTGGATATTTTTTGACCCGCATCTCGGGCATTTAACGTCATGTAAAGAGCGGCTGGAAAGAACAAATCTTTCAAAACCGGTGTTACAATTTTTGCATGTGAATTCATATATAGGCATGATTCATCACCTCGTTATTTATTTGAACCTTTTTAAAAACAGAGACAGGTACAGTACATGATGCTGCGATCTGAGTTGAGCGTTTCAGAAATTCCGGGAATTCCTCTTCCTCGGATTTGCAGCAAATCCGACTATGGCTCAATCCTGATGAAAAGTACTGTCCCGCTGTTTTTTTTGTTCCTGTAAGTTAATCTTATGTGTTATTCTGTCAAGTCCAAAGCGGATATACAACATTTTATCATAATGATTACAGGGGAAAACAGATGGAATATAAAGATGAATTTAAAGAGGTACTGTCGCCGCAGACCATTCAGGAAAGGGTAAGAGAGCTTGGCAGCGAGATAACCAGGGACTATGCAGGCAGGGAGGTGGTACTCATCGGCATATTGAACGGTGCTTTCATATTTCTTGCCGATCTGGTCAGGGCAATAGACCTGCGTCTGCAGATAGATTTTGTGCGCCTTGTCAGTTATTCAGGAACTGAATCAACCGGACAGGTAACAATCACCAAGGACGTTGAACTTGTGCTGAAGGACAAGGATGTGATTGTTGTGGAAGATATTGTGGATACCGGATATACCCTTGAATATCTCAAGGAGGTGCTGAAGCTGCACAAACCGGCATCTGTGAAGATATGCTGCCTCATAGACAAGAAGGAGCGTCGCGAGGTGCCAGTGGATGTGGATTATGCAGGCTTTGATATACCGCGGGGGTTTCTGGTTGGATACGGTCTTGACTATGAGGAGAATTACCGCCATCTGCCTGGGATTTTTCATCTTACTCCGAGGTATGAGCCTGAGGGTTTCAACCCGTCGGAGCGGTAGAAGCTGGCTCCAGAACCTGATTACGGCATAATTACAGATCAGTCAAACCGTGCATACTCTCGTACTTGGCGGTGCAAAAAGCGGAAAGAGCGCCTTTGCCCTTGAAATGGGCAGGCGCATCATCAGTGCGCAAAGCATTTCTGAATCCCGGTCCAGAGGGCTTTTTGTCGCCACTGCACAGGCCCTTGATGCCGAGATGGAAGAACGTATCAGAAGGCACCGCGAGGAGCGGGGCAAAGAGTGGGAAACAGTTGAAGAACCTGTTAACGTGCCAGAGCTTCTGAGAGGGAGGCCTGCGGAATACAGCGTTATACTAATTGACTGTCTGACCCTCTGGCTTTCCAACATCATGCACCATTATCCCCATCATATTGAACTGCACTGCACTGATTTATGCCACGCTCTGCAAAATACCACTGTACCCGTGATAATGGTATCTAACGAGGTGGGAATGGGTATAGTTCCGGAGTCAGCCCAGGGCAGGCAGTTCAGGGATCATGCAGGCAGACTGCACCAGCAGGTCGCCGGGGTTTGTGCCAGGGTAGTTTTGACAGTAGCTGGTATTCCCATGTTCATGAAAGGAGAAGACATTGCCTGAGAAAGAGCTTTCAGGGCTTGTTCACAGCATAAAACCTGTTGAAACCATCATGCATGATGAGATTCAGGCCCATCTTGATAATCTTACCAAACCAAGGGGCAGCCTGGGGCGTCTCGAGGAATTTGCAGCCAGATACTGCATGATCACAGGCAGAACAAGGCCTGATATTCCAGCCAAGGCTGTGCTTGTATTCGCAGGCGATCATGGTGTTACTGAAGAGGGAATAAGCGCCTTTCCAAAAGAGGTGACATTCCAGATGGTGCATAATTTCCTCCAGGGCGGGGCCGGGATCAATGTCCTTGCGAGACACGTTGGGGCCAGGGTCAAGGTGGTGGATATTGGCGTTGATCATGAATTTGAGCCGGTTGAGGGGCTCATAGACAGAAAGGTGGCCAGGGGCACCAGAAATTTCACAAGGGAGCCTGCCATGTCGCGTGCCCAGGCTGCAGAGGCAATCCTTGCAGGAGCACAGGAGGCGGAAAAGGCCATGAATGAGGGGGCCGGGATCCTTGCCACTGGAGAGATGGGCATAGGAAATACAACGCCTGCAAGCGCCCTGACTGCTGTTTTCTGTAACATGAGCCCTGAAGAGGTTACCGGAAGGGGCACGGGCATAGATGATGATGCATTGAAAACCAAGATAAACGTGATTCAAAAGGGGCTTTCCCTGCACAGCCCTGATGCATCTGACCCGCTTGGGGCCCTTGCCGCAGTGGGAGGGTATGAGATAGCGGGAATCTGCGGCCTGGTTCTGTCATGTGCGGTCAGGCGCAGGCCTGTAGTTGTTGACGGCTTTATTTCAACTGCAGGGGCAATGGTGGCTGCGGCTCTTGCCCCGGCAGTACGCGATTATATCTTTGCCGCTCATCAGTCTGTGGAACAGGGTCACAGGGCACAGCTTCGTTTTCTTGAGCAGCGGCCGGTGTTTGACCTGGACATGAGGCTTGGCGAGGGCACAGGTGCAGTCCTTGCCATGAATCTTATTGAAGCAGGGCTCAGGATATATCTCGAGATGGCTACCTTTGACGGCGCCCAGGTGACGCCAGGAAGCGAGGCGGTTTAAGTGGCCTGCTTTTCCTAAAATACCGGCAGATGCGAATTTCGCCGGTTCCCGGACCCAATATGGGATGTTGCACTGCATGGGCGGCGCAACGGGAGCATTCCCTGTTTGTCCCAATATCATAACGTGCTGCGGCTATGTAACTTTTTGAGACTGGTTCTGAAACTGTTATGATGTGTTCCGAACGTTATATGCAGGTTTTCTCGCAGAACAAGTCTCAAAAAGCCACACAGCCTCCACAATATTTAAAAAAGGCGAGACAAACAGGGAATGCTCCCGGCGCAACATGAAATTTTAACAGGATTTGCATAATGTCGGATAACGCGGTTCAAAATATTACTCCACCGGTTCTGAAGTCCAAACGCATAGAATCAATTGACTGGATGCGCGGCGTTGTGATGATACTCATGGTACTGGACCATGTTTCCATGGCGTATGATGCTCACCATTTTGCCGCTGATTCCGCAGCAATGTTTCAGCCCGGCACCGTTGTGACGCCTCTTGTCTTTTTCACCAGGTGGGTAACACACCTCTGCGCCCCCACGTTTGTGTTCCTGGCAGGCACTGCCCTTGCCATCAGTGTTGAGAGACGGGTTGCCAGGGGCCAGGATGCATGGGAAATTGACAAGGGGATACTCATACGCGGTGCGTTCATTGCCATACTTGACCCCACCCTCATATCGCTGTTTTCCGGAAAACTCATCTTTCAGGTGCTGTATGCCATAGGTGTTTCAATGATGCTCATGGCATTTATTCGGCGTCTTTCAATAAAATGGCTCATAATTGTAGCCCTTGCGTGGTGGTTTGGAGGGGAGTGGGTTACTGGCCTTGTATGGAATCCCTTTTCAAAGGATCACTCCGTGGCCGCGGCCCTTGTAGTGTCCCTTTACAAGGCACCTCACCTTTCAATCAACTACCCGGTTATTCCCTGGCTCTCCCAGATGGTGCTCGGGTGGGCATTTGGCAGGTACCTGATGAACTATACCCAGGGCAAAAAGGTGATAATGTCACCGCGAAACCTGGCCCTTGTAGCAGGCATTGTCTCGCTGTCAGTTTTCGTTGTGTTCAGATACCTCAACGGATACGGTAATATGTGGCTCTACAGGGAAGGAAACAGCATCGTTGACTGGCTTCTGGTAAGCAAGTACCCGCCTTCATTAACATATATGACGCTTGAAATAGGAATCATGTGCGTATGCCTTGCAGGCCTCATGACCATTGAAAAGCATACAAAGCCAAACCCTGACGGTGTGCTGCTGGTCTTTGGTCAGACTGC
>WFRQ01000508.1 GCA_015486425.1 Deltaproteobacteria bacterium
CCGCCTGTGCAGTGCCAAACAGATAAAAAAATGCAAGCGAAAGACGGGCTAAATTTACCGTGAAAATAGCTCAAAGCTGAAAGCTCAAGGCTCAAAGTAAAGGAAGCCATGTTTGCTTTCAGCTTCCGACTTTGAGCTTTGAGCTAACTTTCATGTCAGGGGGTGACAAGCCCCATGTCATGAAAGTTTAGACAGGACTAAATTTCTTCAGGATCTGTAATTACGGTTTCAACCCTGAACGCCCTCTGCCCCTTATACAGCCCCGGATATCCCTTGAATTTTACCTGGCCATCGAGAAAACCTGGCAGCAGATCATCTATTCTTGTATCAAGCTGTATGATATCTCCCACCTCAAGATCAAGCAGATCCGCGCCGGTGATCTTTGCTCCGCCAAGAGGAACGGTAAGCTCCAGCGGGGTTATTCTGAGATTCTGCAGCATAAGCTGTTTCCACGTAGGATCTTCCACCTCCTCAGTCTGAAAAGAGGTCTGCAAATTCTTTTTTATTGGTTGTATAACGCTGAGAGGCACGGTGATATGGATCACACCGCTCATCTCTTCAATGTCCATCTGGAATTTGGATACAATCACGGCATCTTCATCCTGGACAATCTTTGCGAACTGCGGATTTATTTCGCTTCGCACATACTGCATTGAAATGGGGTAAACTGCCTGCCACGCCCTTTCCATATCCTTGAGAATGGAATTTACCACCCTCTGAATCATCCTCTGCTCAATTGACGTAAACTCTCTGCCTTCAACCCTGCTCTTGCCAAGGGAGGTGGAACCCATGAATATCTCCACTATGGAAAACACAAGCTGAGGGTCAATAACCATCATTATGTGTCCCCTGAGGGGTTCCATCTTGATGATATGAAGGCTGCTGGGCACTGGAACCCTTTTCAAAAATTCCTTGAATGTAATGATTTCAATAGGGACAATGGCGCTGTCCACCATAACCCTCAGAATTGATGAAAATGTTGATCGTAACCCCCTGTTGAAATGATCATTTATTGCAGCAAAGGCGGGAAACTTCACCTTTGTCATCTTTGCTGCATTTACAAAATCATAGGGGATAATCCCTGCCTCGGACGCGGCTTCAGACCCTGCCGCAGAAGCGGCTTCCGGCTCCTCTACATCATCAAGCCCGCCAAGCAGTGCGTCTATTTCGTCCTGACTTAATACCTGTGCCATTTCACTACTGAACTACGAACTGTGTGAAGTAAACATTCTTGAGACGGCCAGGGCCGAGAATGTGGGAAACCCTTGCAATAATCTCATCCCGAAGTCTAACCTTTCCCTCCTGTGAAATTATATCCTCCATGGTCTGACTGCTGAACAGCATGAGTATATCATTTCTTATCCTTGGCATGAGCTTGTCCACAAGCTCTGCAGATTCATCATCCTTAAGTTCAAGGCTTATGCTGGCCTTTAAAAAATGCCTGGCCTGAGGGTCTGCAAGATTGACAACAAATGGAGGCAGTTCCTTTACCACTCCAATATCCTGGGACCAGGATGTGTCAGGTTTCCTGGGCTCCTTCTGCGCCTCCTTTTCTATCTCCTTGGCCAGTTCCTCTTCACTTGGAGATGATGAGAGGAAAAAATATGCCCCGCCACCTGCAGCAGCAAGAACAATTACACCTATGATGATGAACAGAAGAACGGGTTTCTTCCTGGCTCCCTCTTCCAGTTCCACATCTTCACTCTTCTTTTTCTCATCAGCCATTTATCTTCTCCATGTGCCGGGAAACTGCGATATTCCCGTTAAGACAGTTCCATATTTCCTGTAAATATTTAGCAACCAACATGCCACTATGAACTGTTTACAAAAGCATGCCTTGATACATAAGGAGATAAAAATTTTGCTTTACACTTGATTTAACCCATATATTGAGGGGGATTTATTAATAACCTTCAATATGTTGCGCTGATGCCATGGAAGGTCTGAAGACAAAATAAAAGATAAATTATTTCACCCGAATAACAGGGAAAATGGTTACACCCCCCTGATTACAATAAAAAAATATTTTAATTACAGCATGTTATCAAATAAAAATATAATATTTCAGAGATATTTTTTTTCTACTTCACTTCTATCAAACATGTTGGAAAACCGACGGTTTCATGTTAATCTAATTAACAGAGATGCTATTTCGTCAAACAATTGACAGAATCAACTCCTGATTCATGAGAGCCGCCTTTTATGAATTGTGCAGGCTTGAACCTTCAAAATGCACGCTGTCATCATACCCTTCATCATAACTTCCTTATTTCACGATAGAATTATTATGGCACGATTCTGGCAGGGAGTTTAAAAAATTTCAAACGCCAGCACCTTGAGGACAAGGCAGGGTTTGAGTTCAAAGGGAAATATAGAGACTGCAATCAAACATTTTTCAAAAAAGGCAGGTTTACAATCAATACATTTAGCATCATGATGCCCATGACTGACATCAACCATACGAAAAAGACTTCTGTTGTAATATGCTGCAAGGCATTGCTGTTCTTCTTCATTATCACTTTTTTTTCAATAGATGCTGTCCTGGCGGC
>WFRQ01000509.1 GCA_015486425.1 Deltaproteobacteria bacterium
CCTGTTCAGCTTGATATGGCCATAGTTACCCAGACAATACCTGCTTCATATGCGCGGCAGCGCCTGATCCTTCCTGTGGGGTGGAATGAGGGCAGGCTGGAAATAGTCGGGTATCAGCCTTTGACCACAGAGCTGAAACATGATTTGAGGAGGGTGTGCAAGGCGCCTATTGGTTCTGCCATAGCGCCAAAGAGGGATATAGAACGCATCATCAGAGAATTTTTTGATTTTAAGCGTTCCATCACCGCAGCGGAAAACACACTCACCGCACCATCGGTTGACATATCGAATCTTGAGCAGTTTTTCCAGCTTGCCTCCCATGCAAAGGGAGAGGCATCAGATAAGCATATCAACAAGGCAGTTGATCATCTGTTCCAATATGCAATGGATCACAGGGCAAGCGATATCCATATTGAGCCAAAACGTCATGAATCGGTTGTAAGGCTCCGCATTGATGGAGTTATGCACGTGGTACACCGTCTGCCTCGCATTGTGCATGAGGCAATTTGCACCAGGATAAAGGCCATGTCCCGTCTTGATATTGCAGAGAAACGCAGGCCTCAGGATGGCAGGTTGAAGGTATCATGGAATGACAAGGAATCAGAGGTGAGGGTATCAACGGTTCCTGTGGCATTTGGAGAAAAAGTGGTCCTTCGGCTCCAGAGCGCGGATATCCTGTTCAGCAACCTTGAAGAGCTGGGGTTTTCGTCTGGGGACATGGAACGTTACACCAGCTTTCTCGATCACACATATGGCATAATACTCATGACCGGCCCCACTGGAAGCGGTAAATCCACCACGCTCTATTCCACTCTTAGGCATCTCAGCAGCCCGGAAATAAACATAGTAACAGTGGAAGACCCCATTGAGATGGTCTATGAGGATTTTAACCAGATAGCTGTCCAGCCAAATATTGATGTGACCTTTGCGTCAATCCTTAGAAACATACTGAGGCAGGACCCTGATGTTGTCATGATAGGCGAGATCAGGGATGAGGAGACAGCACGGTACGCAGTGCAGGCGGCGCTTACAGGCCACCTGGTATTTTCCACGCTCCATACCAATGACTCTGCAAGCGCTGTTACAAGGCTCATGGACCTGGGTCTTGAGCCATATCTCATATCATCAACCCTGCTTGGTGTTGTGGCCCAGCGCCTTGTCCGCATGGTATGCCGGGAGTGTGAAGCGCCTGTGGAGATTCCTGCGGAGCGCATCAAGGCAGTGGGGTGCAGAGCAAGGGGTGATATTGTGCAGTTAATGGAGGGCTCGGGGTGTGCCAGGTGCAGAAAAACAGGATACTGGGGCAGGATTGGTATTTACGAGGTCCTCGGCGTGTCAGGTACAATTCAGAAGATGATTCATGCAGGCGCGCCGGAACATGAGATAAAGGCACAGGCCATCAAGGAGGGCATGACAACGCTCAACCAGGATGCATGCATGAAGATGTTTGAGGGTATTACCACGCTTGAGGAGGTTATAAGGACAACGGCATAAGAAGGGGCTGTCCAAAAATAAGTTGGATGATGGCGCGCTGATATCTTGGTCAGGCTGAGTTGAACTGAACCAGCAAAACACCCGGTTTATATTCCCTGCCGCTGATCCTATCCTTTCCTGAGTTCCTCGATACGGTCTCTCAACTCTGCTGCAAGTTCAAACTCAAGTATTTTTGCCGCGGCCTTCATCTCCTTTTCAAGGCGTCTGATTTCCTTTTCAATATCCTGCACCTTTTTACCACTTCCATAATCCGCGCGGGTCTCCGCCACCACGGCGGCAAGGGTCTGTTCCCTGTCATAGATGGATGAGAGCCTGTCTTCCACGCCCTTAATCACAGTCTCCGGAGTAATGCCGTGCTTTCTGTTATACTCCATCTGTTTTTTCCTGCGCCGTTCGGTCTCGGCCATGGCCCTTTTCATTGAACCGGTTACACTGTCCGCATAGAGTATTACAAGCCCTTCGGCGTTCCGGGCAGCGCGGCCTGCTGTCTGGATAAGGGAGCGTTCGGAGCGCAGGAATCCCTCCTTGTCCGCATCCAGCACTGCTACCAGTGAGACTTCCGGCATGTCCAGTCCCTCCCTCAGGAGGTTAATGCCCACAAGCACATCAAAATCACCTTTGCGCAGCCCCTGTATAAGCTGGCTTCTTTCCACGGTTTTGATGTCAGAGTGCAGGTACTCCACCCTGACGCCAACAGATGCGTAAAAATCCGTGAGGTCCTCTGCCATGCGCTTGGTGAGCGTGGTAACAAGCACCCTTTCCCTGCGCTCCACCCTCTTTCTTATCTCCTCAAGCAGGTCGTCAACCTGAGTTGTGGCAGGTCTGACCTCCATTACAGGGTCAATGAGACCGGTAGGACGAATTACCTGTTCAACAATGGCGTTTTCCGCAGCCTCCAGTTCCCATGGGCCCGGTGTGGCAGAAATATACACGGTCTGACCTGTGGCTGCCTGGAATTCATCAAACCTGAGAGGACGGTTATCAAGGGCTGAGGGAAGGCGAAAGCCAAACTCCACAAGCGTCTCCTTGCGGGACCTGTCTCCTGCATACATTCCGCCTATCTGCGGGACTGTTATGTGGCTTTCGTCTATGAATACGAGAAAATCCTCTGGAAAATAATCCAGAAGCACTGGCGGAGGCGCGCCGGGAGGCCTGCCTGTAAGGTGTCTCGCATAGTTCTCTATGCCGTGGCAGTAACCAAGCTCCTGCAGCATTTCGATATCCAGGCTGGTGCGCTGCTCAAGCCTCTGGGCCTCCACAAGCCGGTTTTGTGATTCAAGAAACAGCAGCCTTTCGTCCAGTTCCAGTTTAATGTCAATAACTGCCCTTTCAAGGGTTCTCTCGTTTGTCACATAGTGGCTTGACGGGAAGATGATGGCATCTGAGACATCAGCAAAGCTGCGGCCAGTTACAGGGTCTATGATTGAAATTCTTTCAATTTCGTCACCAAAAAGCTCAACCCGCACCGCCTGCTTCTCTTCATATGCTGGAAATATCTCAATAATATCTCCCCTGACCCTGAATGTTCCCCTGTGAAAATCCACGTCATTCCTTTCATAAAGCATGGCAACAAGCCGGGACAGCATATCCTCCCTGGACAGTTCATCATCCTGCCGCAGGTAGAGCTGCATCTGCTCATAGGATTCCGGCGAGCCAAGGCCATATATACAGGAAACACTGGAGACAATTATTACATCCCGTCTGGTAAGCAGGGAGTGGGTGGCGGAGTGACGCAGTCTGTCTATGAAGTCATTGATTGAGGAGTCTTTCTCAATATAGGTGTCAGATGCCGGGATATAGGCCTCAGGCTGGTAGTAATCATAGTAACTTACAAAGTATTCAACGGCATTTTCCGGGAAAAGGGCCTTGAATTCCCCGAAGAGCTGAGCTGCCAGGGTCTTGTTAGGTGCCATTACAAGGGCAGGGCGCTGAAGCTCTGCTATGACATTTGCAATGGTAAAGGTTTTACCCGAGCCGGTTACCCCAAGCAGAACCTGATGGGCAAGGCCGTTTTTTATGCCGTTTACCAGGGAATCTATTGCTGCAGGCTGGTCACCGGCTGGCCTGAAGGGAGAGTGTAATGTAAAGGGATGTTCAGTCATAAATTTCTCTGACCCGGACTGAGCCATTGTCGTTTTTGCTGCATATCTGCAACAGAGGGATTCCCATTTTTTTTAACAAAATCATGGCAGGTTCATTCATACAGAACGGAGATGACTGACACCGCAGGTAAAACTTCACTTATCATACCACACGTTGTATATAATTCTGCATCGTATCCGCTCAGGGAGTACCGCATCCGCTGCGTTGTAAAGGGCTCGAAGTACGGGAAGTACGCCTTCGCCCCCTCCGCCTTGCATCTGCAGCACCCTCTGAGCAGATACGCGTCAAGAAAAAATGTTGTGTGAAAAGTGACTTTCCGTTACGGGAATTCTCCCTTGAGGGGGGGTAAGTAGTTACTCGGCATATTTAACACACAGGGTGAGTTATGAAAAAGCAGGAAAGTACACCTCCGGTATCAAATTTTATCCGGAATATAATCATTGAGGATATAAAGGCCAACAAGAATGACGGCAGGGTAATTACCCGTTTCCCGCCTGAGCCAAACGGCTATCTGCATATTGGTCATGCCAAATCAATAGTGCTTAATTTCGGTCTTGCCAGGGAATTTAACGGCACATGCCACCTTCGTTTTGATGACACCAATCCGGCAAAGGAAGAGGTGGAGTACATAGAATCAATCAAGGAGGACGTGCGATGGCTTGGCTATGACTGGGGAGAGCACCTTTACTTTGCATCTGACTACTTTGAAAAGCTGTATGAATACGCAGAGGAACTGATACGAAGGGGAAGAGCGTTTGTGTGCGATTTGTCCCCTGAGGAGATACGGGAATACAGGGGAACTCTTACAGAACCTGGCAGGGAGAGCCCTTACCGCAACCGGAGTGTTGAGGAAAACCTTGATCTTTTCAGGCGCATGAGGGCAGGAGAATTTCCTGACGGAAGCCGCGTGCTTCGTGCAAAGATTGACATGTCATCAGGAAATCTCAACATGCGAGACCCTGTTATTTACCGCATCATGCACATGTCTCATCACCGTACAGGTGACAGGTGGTGCATATATCCCATGTACGACTACACACACTGCCTTTCAGACTCCATCGAAGGCATTACCCACTCCATCTGTACGCTTGAATTTGAGGATCACAGGCCACTCTATGACTGGGTTCTGGACCAGCTTCCTGTGCCCTGTCACCCGCAGCAGATCGAGTTTGCCAGGCTGAACCTGACCTACACCATCATGAGCAAGCGAAAGCTTATGAAACTTGTGGAAAATGGGGATGTAAAAGGCTGGGATGATCCGCGTATGCCCACCATTTCCGGCATGAGAAGGAGGGGTTATCCACCTGCGGCAATCAGGACGTTCTGTGAAAAGATAGGTGTTGCAAAGCGCGACAACATGGTGGATATAAGCCTCCTGGAATATTGCGTGCGCGATGAGCTTAACCGCACGGCTGACAGGGTAATGGGAGTGCTGAACCCCCTGAAACTCATAATAGAAAACTATCCTGA
>WFRQ01000510.1 GCA_015486425.1 Deltaproteobacteria bacterium
ACGATGAAAAGGGCCAGAATGGCCGCGCCAAGCACGTTGTGAATAATGGAATAGAGCCTGAGATCATCCACAGTGGCCTGGTGGTTGAAAAGATAAAATCCTGTCCATGCCATGACCATGCCGCCTGCAGTGGCAAGCCAGAACCACATCTTCTGACCGGCATTGAACCTGCCTGCAGGCACAGGCTGTTTCTTTTTGCTGAGATACCCGCCTGCCATGAACAGCCACTTAATATCACAGAGTGCAGGCAGCATATCCTTGACCCATGCGAGAAACAGTATTATCGCAGTCACAGCAAAGCCTGCGGCAGCAGGTGAGTGCACATAGCGTGCGGTACGCACGAGGCTGCCCCCGCCAAGATATTTCCCAAATATTATCATAAGGCCTGTTACAGCAAGCAGCGTCATGCATATGGCGGCAATCCAGTGAATTACCCGTATAAACGCACTGTAGAACTTTATTTTTTCACCAGAGTGAGAAAACTGCTTTGGCCCGAATATCAGATAATGAACAAGAAAAATGGCAGGGACCCCTGCAATCACAGCAAAAAACATCTTCAGGAACAGACCGGACTGCAGCCTGGTAAATTCCTGCCCCAGTCCCTTCCAGTCGCCAACAAATAGAGCGGAAAACTGATGAAATGCCTTTGTCAGGGACTCAGGCGCATAATTTACGATAAGCTGCGCCGCGTGCGGATTATTCACTATTCCGCCAATCAGCAGCATGCCTGCTGCCATGGCAAGTGCAATGGGAATCTGTCGGTAGTTCATGCCCCACTCCTTATTCCCTAAAACCTTCACGACAAGGGATATTGACTCCCTATGGCGTGAAAGCTGGCTCAAAGCTCAAAATCGGAAGCCCAAAGTGAAATGGTAAGAAATCACAATCCTTTTACTTTGGGCCGTGAGCTTTCAGCTTTGAGCTGTTTTCGGATAAACCGCCATTGCCGGGACGAGCACAACGAACAATGAAAATATGCTCTTGCTGCATGTGACATTGTATGAGCACAAGGGAAGCTGGAGCTTCCGGTTGATGATTCCCAAACTGGAGTTTGGGAACCAGCAAAATTGGTCATCAGCAGCGAAAAAACATGCCATTCCCGTACAATGGGGAAAACGCTGAACAGTTACTCAACTTTCAGCTATTTTTGAATACAATCAGCAACTGAAAAAAGCAACGACAGGACGCGATATTCAGCGCCCTGCCGGTTAAGACTATTTCTTATAGGCCCTGTCCCAGCCCCAGGCCCCTGCGCCTGAACCGCGTTTTGCCACACGTTCGCGATAGATATCCGCGATCACATCGGCATCACCTGCCATAAGGGCCTTTGTGGAACACATGGCAGCACACAGCGGCACCTTGCCCTCTGCAATGCGGTTCTGCCCATACAGGCGCATCTCCTTTTCGCTGAAGTTCTCTGCAGGGCCTCCGGCGCAGAATGTACACTTGTCCATGACACCCCTTGCGCCAAACGCATTGCCCCGCGGGAACTGCGGCGCGCCAAACGGACATGCCATGAAACAGTAGCCGCAGCCTATGCAGACATCCTTGTTCACAAGCACAATTCCGTCATCACGCTGGTAGATGGCATCCACCGGGCACACTGCAATACACGGGGCGTCAGAGCAGTGCATGCACGCAACGGATATGGATTTTTCACCTGGTTTGCCCTCGTTTATAGTGATAACCCTGCGCCTGTTCACACCTACAGGCACATGATTACCCTCCTTGCAGGCAATAACGCAGCCATTGCAGTCAATGCATCTTTCAACGTCACATAGAAATTTCATGCGTGCCATTATGCGTTACCTCCTGCCCTGCTGATACGGCACAGGCCGTCCTTGGTGGCCTGTATCTGGGTAATGATGTCATAGCCGTAGTTTGTGACAATGTTGGCCGGTTCACCAAGGGCATAGGGCTCTGTTCCTGGAGGATAGTTACCAGCAAGGGAACGGCCCATGAATATTCCTCCAAAGTGGAACGGCAGGAATATGGTGTTTTCATCAACCCGCTCCGTGACCTTGGCCTTGACCCTTATCTTTCCGCCTTCAGGCGACTCTATCCAGAACATTTCACCCGCCCTGATGCCTGCATTATTGGCTGTTACCGGGTTGATTTCAGCATACATGTCGGGTTTCAGCTCAGCGAGATACTTGTTGCTCCTTGTCTCAGCGCCTGCGCCCATATGCTCAACCATGCGGCCTGTGGTGAGCACAAGCGGGAACTGTTTTACAAGCTCCGGATTCTGCTCACTCTTGAACTTTGTATAAACACGATACTGGTCCGGTTTATCCTCATACGTGGGATATTTTGCCACAAGATCAGGCCTTGGGGAATGAAGCGGCTCGCGGTGTATCGGCACCTGATCCGGGAATGTCCACACCACGCAGCGGGCCCTTGCATTTCCAAACGGTGCCATTCCGCGGCTCAGCGCCACCTTGATTGTCTTCTGAGAGAGGTCTGTCTTCCAGTTGGTTCCAGGCACGATATTCTTGAACTCCGGATATCCACCCTTTACCTGGCTTCCAGGGTTGGCAACACCCCTGGCTGCAAGCAGATCCTCGGTTCGACCGCTCATCTTGTAGGTTATCTCTGTGCCAAACCTTGCCCTGAACGGGAGGCCGCCTTCTGCAACAGGCTTTGAGATATCGTAAAGAATGGGTGTGCCGGGGTGTTCAGTGGTCCAGCATGGCCAGGGAAGACCGTAATACTCACCGTTACACGGCCCGCCCTTTGCCTGAAGCGTATCAATATCAAAGGTGTGCCAGTTTGCCATCTGGCGTTTTATGCGCTCAGGTGTCTGGCCGTTATAGCCAATGGTAAGTGAGCCCATTCCAAGCTCAAGGGTAATATCATCAGGGGTCTTCTTGATATTCTTGTAGAACTTGTCCGCAAAACCAAAACGCTTCACGAACTCTTCCATTATCTGGTAATCGTCCTTTGAATCATAGACGGGGTCAACCACCTTGAAGCGCCACTGTATCTGGCGCGATGTAGAGGTGACACTCCCCTCGGTCTCATACTGGCTGGCACATGGAAGCAGGTATATGTTGTCCTTCTCGCAGGCGGCAGCAGCCATTGTGGGGAACGGATCTATGATTACCACAAGGTCAAGCTTGTCATAGGCGGCCTTCACCTTGTGGAACATGGAATTGGAATTGGAACCGCAGCCCCACTGGATAAGCGCCTTCACCGGTGTGTACTGACTTATCTTGTCCTCCTGAAGCACGCCC
>WFRQ01000511.1 GCA_015486425.1 Deltaproteobacteria bacterium
ATCAGGGCAAGAAAGGCAACAGACCAGTATGTTCCATACTTGGTGATGGCCCTTGGCACTGGTCGGTGCCAGGTGATACCAAGCTTCTGAAGTACCCTCCCAAGACCTGGAAACGGGCAGAAGCCGCACCACATCCTGCCGACAAAAAACCAGCTCAACACCACAGTGGGCCACCATAGGCCCCAGGCCAGGAACAGAACACAGTTGCGTGAGGGATCCTGTGGTCCGAAAAGCCCCGCAACAATGATAAAGGTAAAAGTGATGTCACCAATGGTGCGGCAGACAGCGTGGAGCTTCCGTCTTTCAAATACCCGGTAGAGGCCGGGAAATACCTTGAACAGGTCAATCCTTGCGTCAGGATCCCTGTCGAGAAGTATGTCTGTGAACTTTTTAAGAGACAATAAATTTTTTGTACAAATTCACTGAGCTGGGAAGCATTCCCGTTTTGCCCCAATATCATAACGCGCTGCGGCTATGTAACTTTTTGAGACCTGAATTGAGCGTTTCAAAATGTGAAAAATTATTGTATCTATTCAGTGTATCTGCCAAGTGCAGGGCAGATAGAATTAGTTTTGCAGCATGCAAAATCTTTGCGTTCTTTGCGACTTTGCGGTTCATTTTTTTAACCGCCCGCTTCGCTCAAGACGCAAAGGGGATTACGTTTTCACCATTGGGGTGGCCAATGGTGAAAGAACCACGAGCAAAATACTAAATAGTTACCATTAACATAACATTACTGTTAATACGCTGAACAGTTACAAACTGTTATTAGGTGTCACTAACGTTACACGCAGGTTCTCTCGCAGAACAAGCCTCAAAAAATCAAGCCATCCAGTCTCCGCAATAATAGAAAAGGCGAGACAAACAGGTCCTGAATTGAGCCAGGTCAGTGTGTGTCAGGCACTATAGTATGGTGCAGGCGTTCATGCTGCAGCGCAGCCAGTTTACTGGTTAAGTGTTGCCTCCTTTAGAGAGTGTACAAACTCTCCAACACTTTCAATCATGCCTTCCCCGGCTCTGTATCCTTTGCCGTCTGCCTGAAGGTGGCTTTCTATGATGCGGACAATGGCGCTCCCAACAATAATTCCATCTGCGGCATCTGAAAGCATTCTCACCTGTTCAGGCTCGGAAATCCCGAAACCTACTGCAACGGGCTTTGATGTCAGCTCGCGAACATGCCGCAGGCCCTCAGACAGTGCAGGCGGCAGCGCTGTGCGCGCACCTGTAATTCCGGTCACAGAAACATAATATACAAAACCCCTGGACGCTTTGACAATCTTTTTTAAACGGTTATCAGGAGTGTTTGGCGCTACCAGAAATATGTTGTCAATGTTGTGGGCCCTGGCAGCCTTGTTCCATTCCTGTGCCTCATCCACAGGCAGGTCAGGAATGATGGTCCCGTCAATGCCTGCTTCAGAGGCATCCCGCGCGAAATTTTCTATTCCATACTGGAAAAGCGGGTTGCAGTATCCCATGAGTACCAGAGGTATGTCTGTTTTTTCGCGGAGCCTGCTCACCATGTTAAACAGAACTTCAGGATTTATGTCATTCAGAAGCGCCCTGTTGCTGGCTGCCTGGATCGTGGGGCCGTCTGCCAGCGGGTCTGAAAACGGCATCCCAAGCTCTATGAGGTCAGCGCCCTGCCGCTCCATCTCAAGAACCAGGGCCTCTGTTGATGCTACATCAGGGTCCCCGGTTGTAATAAAGGGGATAAGGGCTGTCTCTCCCTTTTTTCTGAGCCTTGAAAACATCCTGTCAATACGGTTCATGCCTCAGCCCTCCCCTTGAATATTTCTGCCACAGTGGCAACATCCTTGTCCCCCCTGCCGGAGAGGTTTACCACAATGACCTCGCCTCCTGAAAGCTCAGGGGCCAGCTTTTCAAGATATGCAATGGCATGTGCGCTTT
Organism: Deltaproteobacteria bacterium; assembly: GCA_015486425.1. GTDB lineage: Bacteria > Desulfobacterota > Dissulfuribacteria > Dissulfuribacterales > QOAL01 > S144-17. Next base: position 1,909 of record WFRQ01000511.1, read on the forward strand.
CAAGGGCAGGTATAATCCCCTCGGTCTCTGACAGTAGCCTGAAACCCCGCAGCGCATCTTCATCATCAAGCGCCACGTACTGGGCGCGGCCTGTATCCTTGAAGGCGCTGTGTTCCGGCCCGACACCGGGATAGTCAAGGCCAGGCGCCACGGAATGAGCGCCCTTTATCTGTCCCCACTTGTCCTGAAGCAGATAGCTCATGGTTCCGTGAAGCACGCCAGGGCTTCCCACTGTAAGTGTGGCTGAATGATGTTCTGTTTCTACACCTTCGCCTGCTGCCTCCACACCTATGAGCCTTACACCTTCATCCTTTGCAAACGGGAAGAATATGCCCATTGCATTGCTGCCCCCGCCTACGCAGGCAACCACAATGTCAGGAAGGCCACCTGTAACACGCCTCAACTGCTGTTTTGTCTCTTTACCTATAACACTCTGGAAATCACGCACCATTGCAGGATAGGGGTGAGGCCCCACAACCGAGCCGATTATGTAGTGTGTGTCTGCCACGTTGCTGACCCAGTCGCGGATTGCCTCGTTAATTGCGTCCTTGAGGGTTTTGGTGCCTGAATCCACCGGGATCACAGTGGCCCCGGTAAGCTCCATGCGGAATACGTTCATGGCCTGGCGTACCGTGTCCTTGCGGCCCATGTAAACCTCGCATTTGAGCCCCATCAGTGCAGCGGCTGTGGCAGTTGCCACGCCATGCTGGCCAGCCCCGGTCTCTGCGATGATACGTTTCTTGCCCATGCGTTTGGCAAGAAGTATCTGACCGATTGTGTTGTTGATTTTATGAGCACCTGTGTGTGTAAGGTCTTCGCGCTTGAGAAAGACACGCATACTGCCCAGGGCCTCTCCAAGCCTTTTTGCCTCATAAAGAGGCGTGGGCCTTCCCACATAGTCTTTCAGTATAGCCTGAAATTCCTTCCTGAAATCCGCATCACGCCTGATCTGCCTGTATGCATCTTCAAGCTCGGCAAGTACGGGCATAAGTGTTTCAGGTACATATCTTCCGCCGAAAATGCCGAAATGACCCTTTCGGTCAGGTTGACAGCCTGCCTTGAGGCTGCTGTTTCTATTCATGTCTGACTGCAAAATATTCCTCCAGAAATTAAAGAACTATGCCCTGATTTGAGCGATTGTTCGAATTTGCTGCATAATTTTGAAAAGCTCAACGCTGGGATATGTAATTTTTATCCGAAAATAGCTCAAAGCTGAAAGCTAAAGGCTCAAAGCAAAAGAAGTCCATGTTTGCTTTCAGCTTCCGACTTTGAGCTTTGAGCTAACTTTCATGGTCAAGGGGGTGACAAACCCCATGTCATGGAAGTTTAGGGTTAACAGCACATGGTCCAGGGCAGAGTGTGTGGCTGGTGCCGGTTTACCGGGCCTTTTTTATTTTTTGTACAAAATCCGTGACTTTTTCCATGTCCTTGTGCCCAGGAACCTTTTCAAGGCCGGAGCTTGCATCCACACCCCAGGGCGAGGCCTGTTTCAGAGCATCCTGGATGTTGTCCGGCGTAAGGCCGCCTGCAAGGATAACAGGTTTTTTAACCATTGTCGCTGCCCTTTCCGCAAGGGACCAGTCAAATGTGGTGCCAGTGCCGCCCATTGCCTTTGTTGACCATGCGTCAAGCAGAAAGCCCCTTACCCAGGGCTCATACGCAGGAAGCTTGAGGATTTCCTTTTCGTCACGTATCCTGAACGCCTTTATTGCACGCGGGGCAAGGGCCTTGCAGAAATCAGGGGACTCACTGCCGTGAAGCTGTACAAAATCTATGCCGCAGTAATCAATAATGCGCCTGATTTGCTCCATTTCTTCATCCACAAACACCCCCACAGACGACACAAAGGGCGGCATTGTGGAAATGATGCACCTTGCCTCTTCCATGGATACCTGCCTTGGGCTTGTTGCAAAAACAAAACCCAGGGCATCAACGCCAAGAGCCGCTGTTTCCGCCGCCTGTTCCTTTGTGGTAATACCGCATATTTTAATGAATGTTTTCAATGCTCATTCTCCCTGCGGCCTGGTACCCATGAGTTCATGAAGTTTTTTCTGCCTGTCTGAGGCCTTTACAAGTGATTCTCCAATCAGGACTGCACAGATTCCATGTTCTTCAAGGGCCTTGATCTCCTTGTGCGTTGATATTCCACTCTCGCTTACAAGCGGAATATCAGCAGGAATCATGTCTCTGAGCCTGAAGGTGGTATCAAGAGAAACAGAAAAATCCTGCAGGTTTCTGTTGTTCACGCCTATGAGATCAGCCTGGGCCTTGAGCGCCCTTTCTGCTTCTGCCTCGTTGTGAACCTCCACAAGGCAGTCCAGACCGTTTTCCCTTGCGTGTGACATCAGCTCTTCCATGAGCACCTGGTCCAGTATGGCCACAATCAGGAGAACGGCATCCGCACCCCATGCGTCTGCCTGGTCAACCTGGAAGTGGTCTATTATAAAATCCTTTCGCAGCAGTGGCAGGCTCACAGTATTTCGTATGCGTGCAAGGTACTCCAGGCTGCCCTGGAAGAATTCGGAGTCTGTGAGCACTGACACAGCCGAGGCCCCTGCCTGCTGGTAGTCACTGGCGATTGCCTCAGGGTCAAAGTCCGGACAGAGCAGTCCCTTTGACGGAGACGCCTTCTTTACCTCTGCAATAAGCGAGATGTTTTTTGG
>WFRQ01000512.1 GCA_015486425.1 Deltaproteobacteria bacterium
AAAGACCGGGGAACGTCTCCTCAAGGGAAGAGAGGGGCAGCAGAAAAGAGTGATAGCGTATCTGGGCGCATTTGTGTACCAGCATCACCCTGTAAAACAGGTGATTATCCCCTGCTGACCCGAAGATGGAACAGGTACGCGGGCCGAACACAGTCCTTGTATCTGTCCAGGGTAATTCACCATGTCTGAACTGCAGGCTGCGACCGCTTATTCCCGTGCTCAAAAGGCGAAGGGTCCGGGCGGAATTCCTGAATACTGCTACCTGGTCCCTGCCACAGAACCGCAACCCTGTCTCTTTTACATTGCATAGAAACTCGCGGGCCGCCACCAGCCCGCTCTGTTCATATATATTCAGGGCCTCTGTAGCCCACTCCTCAAGCTGATCTTCAGTAAGTATCTCAAGGGCAGAGGCTGCGTTTTCCATGAGACTGTAGGCCAGTATCTCTGATACTGACAATGCAACCAGCCGCACAAGTTTCAATACAGGGGCAATCTGCCTGTTATCGAGCCTGAGCATCCAGGAAACAGCATCGTTCACATAGCAGTCTCCAATGCTCTCTGCAAGGAATATATCAAGCAGGGCGCTACGCAATGATGCGGCACGATTTGTTTCAGAAGAAGTCATGATGCAGAATAGGCATTAGCCTGACTGATGACACAGCACAAGCAGTTACACTAAGGATAAATCAGGGCCATCATGGCAAGTAATTTCTCAATAAGTGCTGGTAAAAAAACCTGGATCCCCGACAACTACATTCGGGGATGACGATCTGAACTGCCTGCAACTCCGTCATTCCGGCAGATTTTGCTCGTTCCCAAACTCCAGTTTAGGAACGCATACCCGGAAGCTCCAGCTTCCAGACAAGGGCAGGTAATGCCGCACAGCCAATATTAAAAGGAATGAAGCAGGAGCTTCTGTCAATTGGGTACCCAAACAGGAGTTTGGGCACCAGCACGAACATGTCACGCCTCCGCCATTCCGGCTGGTTGCTATCCGGACTCTATAAACTCAAATGCGGTAACTTGTCACCACTTATTGAGAAATTACCATGGAAACGTTTCGTGGCAGCAGTAATCTTCAGCACAGGACACTCTGAATCAAAAGACAGCCTGAATCATCTCAACCAGACCATTGAGTATCTCCTGGTCATCTGTCAGGGGCTGACAAACCGCCACCTCGCAAGCCTCTACATGATCCACGCCTGAGGATATCAGCTTGCCTGCATGAATAAGCAGCCTTGTGCTTGCCCCCTCCTGCAGCCCCTGATCCCTGAGGTCACGGGTCAGGGATGCCAGTCTGACAAGTCGTGAGGCAAGCTGCTGATCAATGCCAGCCTCATGGGCCACTATTTCAGTTTCAAGGGCAGATTCCGGATATCTGAAATTTATTGCCACAAAACGCTGTCTTGTACTGGGTTTAAGGTCCTTCAGAACACTCTGATAGCCGGGGTTATAGGATATTGCCAGCATGAACTCATGAGGCGCCCTTAAAAGCTCTCCCCGCTTCTCAACCGGCAGGCTCCTGCGGTCATCGGCAAGCGGGTGAATAACCACTGTGGTGTCTTTTCTGGCCTCAACTATCTCGTCAAGATAGCAGATGGCCCCGTGGCGAACAGCAGTTGTAAGAGGACCGTCTGTCCAGACTGTCTCCCCTGACCTGATAAGATACCTGCCAACAAGATCACTTGTGGAAAGATCATCATGGCATGAAACAGTTATAAGCGGACGTCCGAGACGCCATGCCAGGTATTCCATGAAACGCGTCTTGCCGCAGCCTGTAGGCCCCTTCAGCAACAGAGGAAGGCCATGGCCTGCCGCAGCTTCAGCAATCTCAAGCTCGCTTCCCTGAGCCCTGTAATAAGGTTCACTAATTACGAGAAATGACTCAATATCCGCGTGATTACAATCAAGCGTTCTGCTATTTTCCTTATTCAATGAAACTGCTCCTGTCACATCAGGTGCTGGCCGCTCAAATCAGGTGTGTCACTCAGGCCTGCCGCGCGCCCCCGCATCTTCCCTGATGAGTCTGCCATGTGTGAACCGCCATTTTATGACCTGTTTCACGGAAGGACAGCATAGCGGATCTTCCGGCCCTGCGCTCACCACATCGAGAGCTATGGTACCGTGCTCTATACTTCCGCTTTCAATCCTTACACGGTCACCTATGAAATCCGTAGCAATATTCCGGCAGGCATTACCCTGCATCTTCAGCACTGCCACATAGTAAAATGTGCCGGAACCACCGGAATTTTCATAGAGTATTACAACTGTCTCATCATGACCGTCATGGTCTAAATCGCCTGAGAGATAAAAAT
>WFRQ01000513.1 GCA_015486425.1 Deltaproteobacteria bacterium
GCTACGGTCGGGCAGCTCTTTTTGCCCTTGTCATTGCTGAAATAATGCTCTTTGCAGGCCTAAGGCCTGCAGGAGATTTTTTCTATCTCTTTGTCTGGTGGCCCTATATATTTCTTGCTGACGGTGTTGTTGCTGCAAAAACGGGCCGATCCCCCATATTTTCAGATATCCGGGCTTTTCTTTATCTGCTGCCCTGGTCAACCACTATCTGGCTGGTATTTGAAATCTTCAACTTCAGGCTTTCAAACTGGCATTATATCAACTTGGTTCCACTTCTTCCTGTGCGCTGGGCTGGTTATGCCCTCTCTTTTGCAACTGTTCTGCCGGGAATATTCATAACTGCCGAACTGCTCAGGGTGTATGGAAAATTCAGGCATACGGCATGGCCGGAATTTTCTCTGACCCCGCGTCTTGTGACCCTGCTTCAGATAGCAGGGGGCCTTATGCTTATTCTGCCTGTGATGTTTCCGAGATATTTTTTCCCGTTTGTATGGGGCGGCTTTGTGCTGATCCTGGATCCTGTCAATATGCGGCTTGGTGCCCCCAGCCTGCTCAAGGACCTCTCTGAGGGCCGGCCGGAGCGGGTATTAAGGCTCCTTGCCGCAGGTCTTATCTGCGGCTTTCTCTGGGAATTCTGGAATTTCTGGGCTACTGCCAAGTGGATTTACACTGTGCCCTTTGTGGGAGAACTGAAAATTTTTGAAATGCCTGTCCTGGGTTTCCTGGGTTTTCCACCCTTTGCACTGGAATGTTTTGTCATGTATATCTTCCTGAGTGTTATGGGCGGGGCCCTTCCCCCTGCCTTTGAAGATTTTCGCATGAAGACCATCGGTCAGGCAAATTTTATAACAGTATTTCTGTGTAATGCCTCCTTCTGGATGCCGGTATTTTATCTTATTGATAAAATTACAGTGCTTTCATTACGCTAAGGAGCTGTCCAAAAATAAGTTGGAAGATGGCGCGCTCAGATTTAGCAAGGTCAGGCTGAGTTCAACTGATTGAGCAAAACCGCAGGCGCAGCCGGGCTACGTTGAGGATTTTGTGATTGAAGTTCAGCTCAGTATGGCCTGAAGATGAGATGCGAAATCGGTAAGTTGTTTTTGGACAGCCCCTAAGGTGTTATTTTTTTCAGACCAGACCGGGTGTATGCCAGTCTGCTTAATCCGCATCACCTGAGACCACAGACACCTGCATCCCTGCCTGACAGGTTAAGTGGGATGCGAATTGTAAAGACCGATCCCTTTCCTGGCTCACTTTCAACCTCAACACCTCCTCCATGCACCCGGGCTATGTGTTTCACTATTGCAAGCCCCAGGCCGGTTCCGCCCAGTTTGCGGCTCCTTGCCTTGTCGCTTCTGTAAAAACGCTCAAATATGCGGGGCAGATGTTCAGGGGCAATTCCGCACCCGTAATCCCTTACGCTTATCACCAACTCTTTCTGCTGTTCACTATCACGCCCGGTATTTTCACCTGCCCGCCCAGCCCTGCACTCACAGCTTATCTGAACGCTGCTTCCAGGCTCGCTGTATTTTATGGCATTTATTACAAGATTGCTGATTGCCTGCACCAGCAAGGCAGGGTTGGCCAACAGTGCAAGGTTACGGTCAAAGGAAAAATCGAGGTTTATCTCCTTGTCCCTTGCCCTTAATTCACAAATATCCTGAACGGATTCCATGATCTCCCTTAAGGCGACATTCTCAAGCTTGATGTTGCCGTCTCTGGCATCCTGCTCAATGCGTGAAAGGGAAAGGAGGTCCTCGATTATTGCCTGGAGTCTCCCTGACTGTCTTACGATGATTTCAAGGAAGCGCCTTGCTTCCTCGCGGTTATCAAGCTCGCCTTCAAGGAGCACTTCTGCATAACCCCGTATGGATGTAACAGGAGTTTTCAGCTCATGGGATACATTTGCCACAAATTCCTTGCGAATATTTTCAAGGCGCCTTATTTCCGTAAGGTCGCTTATGACAATGAGAATGCCTGCATTTTCGCCGTTTCTATCCCTGAGTATTGCAAAACGTGCATTAAGAAAACGCTCTCCTGCATGGGTATGGCAGACGATATCGATTTCAGCAGGCTTTCTGGTCCTGAAAACTTCCTGGAGTGTCCTGTTTAGTGCAGGGTCCCTTGTAACTTCCTGAAATGTACGTCCACGGCTCTCTTTTGCCGGAACAGCAAAAAGCTCCGCTGCAGCCCTGTTTATGCGGAGTATGCGGAGGTTGTTATCAATAACCATTACCGCCTCCTTCAGGGCGCAGAACACCAGTTCCAGTTCGTTTTTCTGCCTGTCAATGGTGTTGATCCTCTCCCTGATCTGCCTTGCCATGGCGTTCATTGCCATTGACAGTGAGGCCACCTCTTCTGATACAGTGCCAGATAAATCCAC